>NZ_JBKJPP010000103.1:0-3470 GCF_046595215.1 Lapillicoccus sp.
ACCGGATCTTTGAGGTCACGCTCGCGGCGGCCAAGGCGGCTGGGCTGGTCGGGCGCAGGCGGGTCCTGGACTCCACCCCGTTGTATGACGCGGTCGCCACCATGGACACCGTCACCCCTGATCCGCTCGGGCATCCGCGGGGTATTCAAGGCTGCTGGCGCCGACCTGAAGGCGCAGCTGCGGGCGGTGATCCGCCGCGACGATGACTACGCGACCGCGGGTAAGCCGGTCTGTGACTATGACGACCGCGCCGCCCGTAAACAGCTTGTTGATGCCCTCGCCAAGGACGGCACAGCGGTGCTGGTCGTGCCGGAGGGTCGCGAGCTGGACCCGGCCGCGACCCAGGCCTAGATGATCAATTCCAAGGGGTCAGTGGTCGTAGGCGAGTAGGGATCGTCTGACGGGCTGGCCGGTGCGGTCGTTGTGCCAGATCGCGGTGGTCATAGCCAGCAGGCGTTGCAGGACACGCACAAGGACTCCCTGTGGGGTGTGTCCTCCGTGCTGTTCCAGGTCGAGCTGTCCCTTGAGGGTGTCGAAGATCGACTCGACGCTCTGGCGCAGCGGTTTGAAGAACCGGCCGCCGGGTCGTTCAGGTTCGCCCTTGCGGGCGCGGCGCAACAGCTGGATGCCGGCGTCGGCAATGGTGGCCTCGAACGCGCGGCCGTAGTAGTTCTTGTCCCCGATCATGATCTGCCCTGGTCGGGATGCGGCCAGGGTGGGGTCGTCGTGCATCAGGTCGAGCAGGACCTGGCGTTCGTCGGCTTTCGCGCCGGTGAGCGCGAACGCGATAGGTAGGCCGTGCAGGGTCGCGACCAGATGCAGGCGCAGCCCCCAGAAGAAACGAGAATGGCTTGCGCAGTAACCGTATTCGGCCCACCCGGCCAGGTCTGAGCGTTTGACCGTCTCACGGGACCGGGCGCACTCCACCGGCGTCGAGTCGATGACCCACACATCGTCGCTCCACACGCTGGTGTCGCGGGCCAACGCACCAATCAGCCAGTTCAGCGTGGCAGCCAGCCGGCGCAGCCGCTTGTTGTAGCCCGGCTGCTTGGGCAGGTACGGAAACAGGTGACGCAGGTGGCCGTCGGCGAACCGGAGCCACCGGGCTTCGCTGGTGTGCCCGAGCAGTGCCTGCATCACCGCGAGCGTCACCATCTCGGCGTCGCAGATCATCGGGGCGATACCCACCGTAGGACGCCATGGAATCTGATGTGGATTGTCCTTGAGCAAGTCATCGCTGCGGACATACAGTGCGGTTGCAAGGGTGTCCAGGTCGGCGTCCACGAGAACCTCCGGTTCGACGTTGGGTAAGCAACGCCGATTCTGGGCACCCTTCATGCACTACCGAGCACGACACGCCAGTCGTACCCCTTGGAATTGATCATCTAGTGGAATGACGCATTTGGACAGTCGACTGCGGTCCGGTCGACTGCTCCGTCGGCCGGTGGGGTGCAACGAGCGGCCCGCCAGCCTGATCCCGGGCTTTTCGTGGCCGCTGCGGTCGGCCGGAACGAGGACGACCGGTTCGACGCCCACGTGCCGGCCGACGTCGTGCGTTCGTACTCCGCCGGCCGGATCCGTGCTGGTCAGCACCCAGGTCGTGCTGTTCCGCGCGTACCGGGCCGGCCGCGACCTGGACACCCGCCGGGTCGCGCTCGCCGACCGGCTGCGTGCGCCTACCGTTCTGTCGTCGGCCTGCCCGTCCCGTCCGGGTTGGTGGCCCGGACGGACGAACCGGTCGGTGCGAGCGTGCGGGCGAAGCTGCGAGCGACATCGGTGACTCAACTCCGTCATTATTGGGCGCTCTCCGCAGCGAAGCCGGGACGGCGGCTTCTGATCCGTGTCGGTGAGTGATCTTCGCGGATTCGTCCGTGTTTGAACAACGGTCGCAGTCTGTAGTGGGCGAAGTTGCGGAATCCGCGGGCGCTCCGTTTGGACCTTTAGTGCTGCAGGGCCTCGCCGCCGCTGCTGGCCCCGCAGAACCCGGGCCAGATCCAGAACGTGTTCACCGGAGCGGAGCGGGCGCGGACCTTCGGGATGTTCGGCACGACCGTCGCCCTGTTCACGGCGTCGGGCCCGCTCGCCGGCGGGTTGGTCCTGAATCCGGCGGGCGGCCCGGAACCGGACGGCTGGCATCTGATCTTTCGTGAACCTACCCATTGAGATGCTGGTGCTGGTGCTGGTCGCTTGGTTGCTCTCACGCGTGCCCGGCTCCGGGCGCGGGCAGCGGGACATCGACTCCGGGCGTCGCGAATGGCCAGGTACCCGCCGCACGACCAGCCCGGTACTTCTACCCGCCCCGCATCACGGGCAAGCCGGTATCGCCCCGACGACGCGGGCGTTGGCGCCACCAGCCCGCTTTTCGGGGGCTGCCCAGGCGATGCAAGGGCGGTGACGCCGAACACGATCTTCATGGGGGTTACCAGAACTTGATACCGGTGGCCTTGAGCCGGCGCCGGTGCTGCCGCACTGCGGTCTCGATCGCATCGACTGTAATGAGGTGCCCCCACACCTTGGCGGCGGTCTCCCCTTGTTCGAGCAGCGCGTCCGCCTCGTCCCGGCCGATCGCGGCGTTCTGAACGACGCGCGATCCGAACCCGATATGCCAGCGCTCGTCACGGAGGACCAGCTCCATCCCCCTGCGAACACCCGGTAGCCCGACGGACAGGCCCTCGAGCACGTCGAGCATCGCGTGCTGTCCCGCCAGGAGGACCACGCCCTCGATCACCATGTGGTAAAGACCGACCGCGGCGATCAGGCCCTCATGGTCCTCGGCGAGCCGCTGGGCGGTGGCCGGCAGGCGCTCCTCGAACAGGTCGATGAGCTCGGTGCTGACGTGGGCGCGCAGGGCGCCCCGCCGTGCCGCGGGGTTGGCCCCCGGGACACCGGCGACCTCGGCGCAGACGAGGTCGAAGAAGCGGGCGTGGCGCGCCTCGTCGCGGGCCTGGGCGCGGAAGGCTGCCGCCATCGAGTCGTCGGACGCAGCCGCCTGGTAGGAAGCGAGCTGCCGGGACACCGATGTCTCGGCGATGACGAAGCCTGCGATCAGTCCGAGGACCTTGGCGTTCTCGGCGTCCGTGAGCTGCGGCCAGGCCTCGCGGTCGGCTGAGAAGTCGATGTCCATCTCGTCCCACTGCAGCGTCTCGGCGAGTTGCACGAAATTGTCGTATCCGGTGATCATGACTCAGCGTCCTCAGTCCTCCGGGAACTCTCCCGGCTCCAGCTCGCGGAAATCCGCCTTGGTGGCACCACAGATGGGGCACATCCAGTCGTCAGGGATGTCCTCGAAGGGCGTCCCGGGTCGATGCCGCTGTCCGGGTCACCCCCCTCAGGATCGTAGATGAATCCGCAGGGCTCGCAGATCCCCCTCGCGCTCTCCGGCTTGGCCTGTGTCTGTCCGCTGACGCTCATATCCTGGCCGTTGCTCCCGGAGGGGCCCGAGATCACCTCGAGCCACGGGTGAGGCACGA
>NZ_JBKJPP010000137.1:0-14036 GCF_046595215.1 Lapillicoccus sp.
GACCGGCGCGGACTCCAGCTCCTCGACGATCGCGTCGAGCCCGTCCACGGCAGCCAGGAGGTCCGCCCGCAGCTCGTCGTCGAACGTGCCGGTCATGAGCGGGTGAGTCCACAGATCGTCGCTGCGGAGTGCGGGCACCAGCTGTTGCGCGACGCGTCCCTCGGCGTAGCCACGAACGAGCCGCTGCCCGTCGCCGCGCCCCAGCGTCGTGGTCGCCGAGACGCTCTCGCTGCCAGCCAGCCGACCCAGCAACCGGGCGGCGTGGACGAACCGCTCCTTGCCCCAGACGACGTCGACCGCGTCGATCTCCTCGATCCACAGCGCTGCCGACTCGTCGTCGATGTCGATGACTCCGTACGCCCTCGGCATCGTGAACCCTTCAGGTAGCCGGGCTGCGAGGTCGGAGCGGTATATCCGCGGCTCGACGTCCCACGGCAACGAGGCCAGAGCCATCTCCCGCATCTCCACCGGGACGAAGGCGAACGCCGGGGTCCGCCCCCACGACTGCACGACCTTGACGAAGAAGGAGAACGGCTGGTCGCCGGTCGGGGTCCGAGCTAGTCCACGGACCCGGTAGCGGCCCGCCGTGGTCAGCGCCTCGAGGTGGTACGGAGACACCTTCGCCGACGACTCGAGCAGCACGACGGGACCGTCCCCACCGCCGCCATCGACGAGTCCCAGCGAGCGGCTGACCATGACGGCGAGCTCGGCGTCCGAGACGTTCGCGACACCCAGTGCCGATCTGTCGTGCATGGCGGAAAGGTAAGGTTACCTTATGAAATCTGTCAACACTCCCGCCCCGATGATGATGGGCCAGGTGCTGAAGCAGGTCTCCCGTCAGCTGGCCGCTGACGGGTTGCGCGCGTCACACTTCCGCCTGCTCACGGAGATTCCGCCGTCGGGGACCCGCATCACCGAACTGTCAGAGCGTCTCGGGATGACCAAGCAGGCGTGCGGTCAGTTCGTTCGTCGTCTCGACGTCACCGGGCATGTCCGCGTCGAGGTGCCAGCCGACGACCGGCGTTCTCGCGTGGTGGTACGCACGCAGCTGGGCGACCACGCCGCACAGATGTTCGCCACGCGAGTGGGAGACATCGAAGCCGAGTGGGTCTCGCGTGTCGGCCCCCGGCGCTATGCCGCCTTCCGTTCGGTGCTTACTGAGCTGGCGACCCTAGACGCTCGTCATGAGCAGTGACACGTCGGAGTGAACTTGGGCTGCCTGCGGGCTTATCCGATCGCGGGGACCTGTCCTGTCGGCCTACTCTCGGTGCATCATGCGTGACTTCCCCCCCACCTTTACGTCGTTCCTACCGGGGGCGGACGGGGAGGTGGCGACCCGACCGGACACCCGCAGTCCGGGAGCGTTCCTGCGCTGGCACCTGGGACAGCAGCCGGGAGTCATCGCGGCGGCGACGGTCGTGGGCTTCCTCTGGCAGCTGCCGTTGACCCTCGGCCCGTTCCTGGTCGGCAAGGCCGTCGACGAGGGGATCCTGGGCGGGTCCTCTGCGGACCTGTTGCGGTGGGCCGGGCTCCTCGGTCTCGTCACGGTGACCGGGGCGGTGTTCGGCATCGCGATGCACACCCTGGTGGTGCGCAGCTGGTTGATCGCGCTGTACGGGACCATCCAGATGGTCGCCCGCAAGTCCGTGCAGCTGGGTCACGTGCTGCCGCGGCGGACGCCGACCGGCGAGGCGATCAGCGTGGCGTCCAGCGACTCCGACGAGTTCGGCGCGCTGACCGAGATCACGGCGCGGGCGGGCTCGCAACTGATGGCGTGTCTGGTGGTGGCGGCCATCGTTCTGAACACCTCGCTGGCGATTGGCCTGCTGGTGCTGGTTGCCGCGCCGGTCATCGTCGGCGCAGCGCTCCCGCTGCTGCGGCCGCTGCACCGTCGCCAGGAGGTCGAGCGCTCCCGCAGCTCGGAGCTGACCTCGATGGCCACCGACATCGTCGCCGGCCTGCGCATCCTGCGAGGCATCGGCGGGGAGCGGACCTTCGGGCGCAACTACGCCGAGCAGTCCCAGCGGACCCGGCGGGCGGGGGTGTCGGCCGGGCTCTGGCAGGCGGCCATCGAGGCGACCGGGGTGCTGCTGTCGGGGGGGTTCCTGGTGCTCTTGATGTGGGCGGGCACGCGTCAGGTGCTCACTGGGGACATCAGCGTCGGCCAGCTGATCAGCTTCCTCGGCTACGGGTTGTTCATGGTCGGGCCGATCCGGACCTTCTTCGAGTTCGCCCAGAAGCTCACCCGCGCGCTGGTGTCCGCCCGAAAGGCGATCAGGCTCTTCGAGCAGACACCCCCTTGGCGCGAGCAGACGTCGCCAGTGCCGCTGCCCGCCGGCGGCGACCTGGTCGACGAGGTCACGGGTTTCGTCGCAGCAGCAGGCCTGCTCACCATCGTGGTCAGCGCTGTCCCTGAGGCGTCCGCCCAGCTGGCCGACCGGTTGGGCCGCTACCTGACGGCCGACGTCGAGCCCCCGGCCGAGCAGTCGGTCCAGGAGTTGAGGGGGCGCGCGGCGCGCGGGGCCCGCGCCCAGCGTGCGGCCGAGCGGGCGCGCATCGCCGCGGCGGACGAGGTCCTCGCCAGCCGGGAGTGGGGGGTCCGGCTCGGGGACATCGACCTCGGCGCGGCCCGCTTGGCAGATGTCCGTCACCGGATCGTGGTCAGCGACACCGGTAGTCAGTTGTTTGCCGGCACCCTGCAGGACGCGATCGACCCGCACGGGCGGCTCACCCGCGAGGAGGCGGAGGAGACGATCCGGGTGGCCAACGCCGAGGACGTGTACGACGCCCTGCCCGGGGGGTGGCAAGGAGTGCTCGACGAACGCGGTCGCGGCCTGTCCGGCGGCCAGCGGCAGCGAGTGGTGCTGGCCCGGGTGATCGGTACCGACGCCGGCATCTTGGTCCTGGTCGAGCCCACGTCGGCCGTGGACGCCCATACCGAGGCGCGGATCGCCGAGCGGGTCGCTCTACATCGCCGAGGCCGGACCACCGTGGTCGCCACGGTGTCCCCTCTGTGGCTACACCACGCCGACCGCGTCGCCCTTCTGGAGGGCGGGCGAGTCGCTGTCGTCGGCGCGCACGACGAGCTGCTGGAGACCAACGCCGCCTACCGACGGGTGGTGGCGCGCGCCCTTGACGATCCGCCGGAGGTCGATCCAGAGGTCGATCCGCGGCACCGGGAGCGTGAGCCGGCCGTCGTTCGCAACCGGCCACCATGGGAGCACCATGAGCATGGGGAGGACAGTCGTGCTTGACCTCCTGGGAACCTCCGCCGACACCTGGCGCGACCGCACGCTGGACCCGCCCGCGCTGCCGCCCGAGCTGGTCCCGCCGAGCGACGCGTCGATCCGCGAGCGACTGCGGGCACTCCGACGCCGGCACCTCCTGCGCGAGGAGCGGGCCAGGGCCGTCTTCGCGCAGTCCCGCAACCCCGAGCGCGGGTGGCCGGTTGCCGACAACGCGGCCGTCGGTGAGTTCTTGCGCCGGTTGCTGCGCGAGCGTCGTGGTGCTTTCGCGGCGATGGTCGTGCTGAACGCGCTGGCCGCGGCCAGTGGACTGTTGATTCCCCGGCTGCTGGGTGAGTTGATCGACCGCACCGTCAGCGGGGCGTCGTCCCCCTCGACGGTGACATCCCTGGCGGCGGTCATCCTGGCCGTCGTCGGAGCGCAGACCCTGTTCACCTTTGCGGGCCAGTGCACGTCGACGCTGTTCGGGCAGGATCTGCTGGCCTCGGCGCGGGAATACGTCGTGGGGGTCATCCTGCGGCTGCCGCTCAGTCGGGTCGAGGGCGCCAGCACCGGTGACCTGGTCACCCGGGTGACCCGTGACGTGGGCACCATGAGCAGGGCTGCGCAGTACGGACTGCCGATGGCGATCATTTCGCTGCTGACCGTGTGCCTGTCGATCGCCGCCATGTTGCTCAACTCGCTGTTCCTGGCACTGCCGGCGCTGCTGCTCATCGCGGTGTCGATGATTCAGGTGCGCCGTTACCTGCGGCGGGCGCAGAGCTGCTACATCACCGAGGGAGCGACCTACTCCCAGATCAACACGACGCTCACCGAGACCGTCGAGGGAGCCCGGACCGTTGAGGCGATCGGTCTGGCCGACCTGCGGCTGCGGTCCGGCCACGACGACATCGCGGTCTCGGCGCAGGCCGAGCGCTACGGCCTGACGCTGCGCAACCTGCTGTTCGCGGTGATCGACATCTCGTTCAACGCGCCCCGCGTGATCATCGTTCTGGTGGGCGCCTTCGGCTACACGCGCGGCTGGGTAACGCTCGGCCAGATCACCGCGGCGGTGTTGTACGCCGAGGCCCTCACCGGCCCGCTGAACCGGCTGGTCGGCGAGATCGACCGACTGCAGGTCGGCGTCGCCTCGACCAGTCGGCTGCTCGGCATCGCCCAGGTCGCGCCGGACCGAGCCCCCGGCGACCGGCGCCCGGACGGCCCCGACCTCGTCGGGGTTGACCTCCGATTCGCCTTTCGCGAAGGGTACGACGTCCTGCACGGCATCGACCTGGAGCTGCGGACCGGCGAACGGCTGGCCATCGTGGGTCCGAGCGGCTCGGGCAAGTCGACCCTGGGCCGGCTGTTGGCCGGCATCAACCGGCCCCGGACCGGGTCCGTGCGCATCGGAGGGGTCGAGGTGACAGAACTGCCCCTGGACCTGCTGCGCACCGAGGTTGCGCTGGTCACCCAGGAGCATCACGTCTTCGTGGGCTCGGTGCGTGACAACATCCTGCTGGCGCGGGAGGAGTCGGACGACGACACGGTGTGGGGGGCACTCGCCACGGTGGGCTCCGCGGCCTGGGTGCGCCGTCTGCCGGCCGGCCTGGACACGCTGGTCGGCTCGGGCAACCAGTCGCTGACGCCGGCGCAGTCCCAGCAGGTGGCGCTGGCCCGGCTGATCATCGCCGACCCGCACACCCTGGTCCTGGACGAGGCGACCTCACTGATCGACCCACGGACCGCCCGAACCCTCGAGGGCTCGGTGAACGCCCTCATGCTCGGACGGACCGTCGTCGCGATCGCGCACCGCCTACACACCGCCCACGACGCCGACCGCATTGCCGTGGTCATCGACGGGCGCATCACCGAGCTCGGAAGTCATCAGGAGCTGGTCGAGCTCGACGGCGAGTACGCCGCGCTGTGGCACGCCTGGACGAGTTGAGCAGCCCGCGGTGACCGAGCGTGCCTGCCGCCTGGATGCTGGCAGGCGTGGGGGTCACGCGTTCGCGCTCGGCCCGGCGGGCACGAAACTGCCTGACCGGGGTCGGCCCAAACGAAGGCAGCGGGGGTCGAGGTCCACGGACTGAGCGCGCACGGTCTGGTGCTGGTGGTCGTCGCCAACCCGCCGTGGCCGATGCGCTGTTGACTGCGGTCGCCACGCTGCCGGGACTCGAGCTCGCACACCCTGCGGCTGGTCGGCACCGACGAAGAAACCCCCCGCAGGGCTCGGGGTCCTTGGGTGCCCGGTCGGCGATCGTCTGCGCAGCATGGGGTGCTACCCACGACTCATCTTGGCGCGCTTGGGACCGCGGGGGTGAAGTCATTGCGGTCTTGGCATGGAGGACGTCGACCTCCGCCCGCCGGCCGAGAAGCCACGTGGAACGATTTCCAGAGCAAGCCGCGCCCGTGCCTGCGCCCCGGCGACCTCGGCAAGAAGTGGGGCTGGGGCCTCAACGCCGACCAGGAGGGCGTCGGGGCGTCCACGCCATCGACTCTCTGGAATGCCAGCAGCTGTGCTCAGGCGTCGCGGCTGACGGTCGGCCGGCCAGGTACGAGCCGGTGACGATGGCGCAGGGTTGATTGTTCTTCCGTCGGAGAATCATCGACCTCTCGGGGCTTCGGAGGTGGTGCCGACCGGCTGGAACTTCCTCGTGTGAGGCCGCTGCCACCGAGTCTCGATCGCCGGGGGCTGTAGTGCGGGCGGACGCATCCCATGGCGACGGCAGCGCAAGGCCGTCGCGAATGGCCAGGCGGGCCCCCGCCGTGCCAGCGGCGGGACGCTCGGATCGATGGTGTCGCGTTCGTCTACTGGTCCCACGGGTTGAGTAGGTCCACGCCCAGCGGTTGGAAGTCAGCGATGTTGCGGGTCACGACGACGAGATTGAGGCTGAGCGCGGTCGCCGCAATCAGGACGTCTCGTCCAGGTCGTGGATCCGGGACGTGCATCGCGGACGCGCGTCGAACAACGGCCAGATCTACAGGCAACACGCGTGTGGCGAACGCAGCAAGCAGGTCACGCTCAAGCCACTTCCGTAGGACATCGCCTTGCGTGGAGTCCCGCCGCTCCAGCCGGGCGACGCCGATCTCGATCTCCATCACGGTGATGACGCTGATCGACAGATCGCTGGTGCGTTGTCGCCCCGCCCAGACGCGTACGTTCGTTGAGGCTCGCCCTGCGGGTTTACGGAGTTCGCTGATGACATCGGTATCCAGCAGGTAGCTCACAGGTCGGGCGTTGTCAGTGACAGATCGACACGTTCGGGGACCAGGTCAAGGTCGTCGTCGGCGGACAGCCAGTCCACAATGCTTCGCCGGTCGGCAATCAAGCGGTCGTAGTCCTCGACGGACAGCAGGACGTGCGAGGGCTTACCACGGTCGGTGATGATGACCGGCGCCGTAGCTGCCGCGCGCTTGGCCGCACTCACATCCTGGTTGAAGTCGCGCGAGGTGATGATCGACATGTGCGGACCTCCAGTAGCCCAATCAGTAGGTATGTGCCTACACTACGCCTCAATTGGCTTGCCGACACCTCCACCGGAAGTGGACCACCGCCTGCGCTTTCGACTCACAGCCTCCTGCCGTCGCAGCCAGGCCCTCGAGCAAATCTGGCGCGGTCCCGGCGTGCCCACGGGCATCGACGGCGTCGAACGGCGACGATGGGAGCCTCATGAGGCTCCTCGAACGCGTCCGCCCCATCCGCACCCCCATCGGGCGAGTCCGGGTCCCCTCCGGGGGTGCCTGGTGGGCCCCCGTCGTGAGCGGCGCGCTGGCGGCCACCGCGTCGTGGCTGACCCTGGCCCTGCCGGCCCTGGCCGTCTGGGTGGCCACCCCCAGGACCACCGTCGGGTGGGGTGATGCCCTCGGCGTGGCCAGCGCGGCCTGGTTCCTCGCCCATGGCAGCCCGGTCAGCGTGGGAGCGAGCAGCATCTCCATCGTCCCGCTCGGTCTGTGGGCCCTGGCCCTCGCCGTCACCACCCGCGTGCTGGGCCGGCTGCTCGATCGCACGGAGGCCGCAGCCAAGGGGACCACGTGGCCGGGTCAGCTCGCGCGCCGGCACCTGCCGGGCTTCGTCGGCGGGTATGCCGGGTTCGCCCTCCTCGCGTGGCTGCTCACCCTCGCCGGGCCCGCGCGGCCGGGGCCCGTGGGGGTCCTCGTCGTCCTCCTCGTGCCGGGCCTCGCCGCAGCAACCGCCCTGGTGAGGCGCCACCTCACCGGGCGCGCGGCGCCGCTGGCCGGGGACGTGCTCGACCGGCTGCCACGCTGGGTCGCTCGCTCCCTCGCTCCGGGAGTGTGGGGCGCGGCGGCGCTCTTGATGCTCGCCGCCGTGCTCGTGCTCGTCATGGTCGTCGTCCGGCTCTCGTCGGTCACGTCGCTCTATGCCGCGCTCGGAACGGGCCTGCTGGGCGGGCTGGTGCTCACGCTGGGACAGCTCGCGTTCCTGCCGGACGTCGTGATCTGGGCGCTCGCCTGGGTGGCCGGCCCGGGGTTCAGCGTGGCTGACGGATCCTCGGTCACGCTCTCCGGAGCACGCCCAGGTCTGATGCCCATGATCCCGCTCCTCGGCGCCCTCCCCACCGAGGGCGTCTGGTCGCGGTGGCTCCTGCTCGTCATCGTCCTGCCCGTCGCCATCGGGGTCGCGGTGGCCCGGCGCGCCTGTCGATCGGTGGCGCAACTGTCGAGCTGGCGCACCAAGCTGACGACCTCGGTGGCGGCTGTCGCGGTCTCGGCCATCACGATCGGGATCCTCGCGGCGCTCGCGACCGGCTCGGCCGGGCTCGAGCGGCTGCGTCAGGTCGGCCCGAACCCGGTGGCACTCACGGCGGCGCTGCTCGGTGAGCTCGCCCTCGGTGCCGTCCTCCACGTCGTCATCGACCAGGTCCGCCAACGCCGACGCCACTGACGCCTACGAGCATGACGCGAGCGCGCCTGAGGCCGACGGACGACATCACCCCATCGGAGCAGTCCTGCGCTCGGGCAGGTCGCGCCACCACCCGAAGGCGTCGGCCAGCTCCGGCAGTGCTACGTCAGTCTCGCCTGCTGCGAACGCCGTCGTCACCTCATCGATCGCGGCCTGGGAGAAGCCGGCCCGCTGCATGCCCACGGAGTTGGTCCCGTGGACCCGGATCGGCACGCCGTAGGCCTTCGAGAAGGGCGGCAGGTCGTGGGTGACCGCAGCTCCCATGCCGACCATCACGCGATCGCCGATCTGGCGAAACTGGTGGACCGTGACGTTCATCCCGAGATTCGTCCCCTCCCGGATCGTGCAGTGCCCGCCGACGCTGACGCCTGCCGAGATTGTCGTGCCGCGGCCGACCTGGACGTCGTGGGCGAGGTAGCAGCGGTTGAAGAGCAGACAACCGGCGCCGACCGTCGTCGCGCGGTGGCTGCCCTGATGGATGACGACGAGCTCACGGATGACCACGTCGTCCCCGATGACGACACCGAAGTGGTCGAGGTCGCCGTTCCACGCGATGTTGCGGCGAGAGGTACTGATCTCGGGAGGGGCGCCGATCTGGGTGCCCCCCCCGATCCACACCCGGTCGCCGACTGTCAGCGGCCCGAGCAGGACGGCGTACGGCCCGACCACGACCTGGTCACCGAGGCTGACCCCGGGCCCGATGACGGCGGACGGATGGATGGACGACGCGCTGCCGGTCATGGTGAGGACCCTCAGAGCTCGAGCAGGTTGCCGACGACACTCTGGCGGCGCTGCTGCGCACAGGCGGCCTGCGCGGCCTGGGTGTTGGCCCCGGCCCTGCAGTCCTCGTAGGCCTTGACCGGCCCGTAGAACGCGAGCTGGCTGAGGACGGCGAGCAGGAGCATCCCGACGAACCCCAACGTGAGATAGGGACCGAATCGGGCCACGACCGGGGCGTCCTCCCGGTGCAGCCTCAGCAGCTCACGCACCGTGACGACGGCTGCGACGAGGATCGGGGCGATGGTGACCGCCCGTTGGGGCAGGGGAAGGCCACCGGCCATCAGGATCAGGAGAAAGAGGGCGACGACAGTCAGCGAGTACCCGTTGCGTTGCAGCACCTCCTGCCGGGTCCGCTGGGCCACCACTTCTCCTCCGGTCGTCCTGCTGTCGATCATGCTCACCCACGGCAACGACGGGGAGGCGCCCGAGGTGCCCACCGGCCGGACCTGGCCCGG
The DNA here is from genome assembly GCF_046595215.1 of Lapillicoccus sp. Taxonomy (NCBI): domain Bacteria; kingdom Bacillati; phylum Actinomycetota; class Actinomycetes; order Micrococcales; family Intrasporangiaceae; genus Lapillicoccus; species Lapillicoccus sp. The sequence goes on from NZ_JBKJPP010000137.1 coordinate 9,381, forward strand.
GAGGTCCGCGCCTGCTCGGTATCCTTGGCCCGTGACGGCCCCCCGCGTTGACGACGTTCCCGGGGTCGTCGTCCTGGTCTCCGGGTCCGGGACACTCCTCCAGGCCCTGATCGACGCTGCCGCCGACGACGCCTACGGCGTGCGCATCGCCGCAGTCGGCGCGGACCGGGACGGCATCGAGGCTCTCGCCCGGGCCGAGCGGGCCGCGATCCCCACCTTCGTATGCCGGGTCGCGGACTTCGCCACGCGCGAGGAGTGGGACGCGGCGCTGGCCGATCGGGTTGCCGAGCACGCACCTGACCTCGTGGTCTCTGCGGGCTTCCTCAAGCTCGTCGGTGTCAGTTTCCTGGCCCGCTTCGGCGGTCGATACGTCAACAGCCACAACGCGCTGCTCCCGGCATTCCCCGGGATGCACGGGCCACGCGACGCCCTCGCCTACGGGGTCAAGGTCACCGGTGCCACGCTCTTCCTCGTCGACGAGGGGGTGGACACCGGTGCCATCGTCGCGCAGTGCGTCGTTCCCGTGGACGCCGACGACACCGTCGACACCCTGACGGAGCGGATCAAGCAGGCCGAGCGCCCCCAGCTCGTCGACGTCGTGGGCCGTATGGTCCGTCAAGGATTCACCGTCCTCAACCGAAAGGTCCTCATCCCGTGAGCGAGCAGGTCGCCCCGACCACCGGCGAGCGCCGCCCGATCAGGCGTGCGCTGGTCTCCGTCTACGACAAGGCCGGGCTGGAGGACCTCGCGCGGGGGCTGCACGCGTGCGGAGTCGCCCTCGTCTCCACCGGGTCGACCGCCCAGCTGATCGCCGCGGCCGGTGTCCCCGTCACGAGGGTCGAGGACCTCACCGGCTTCCCGGAGTGCCTCGACGGGCGGGTCAAGACGCTCCACCCGAAGGTCCATGCGGGCCTCCTCGCGGACACCCGCAACCCGGACCACGTCCGCCAGCTCGAGGAGCTCGGCATCGAGCCGTTCGACCTCGTCGTCAGCAACCTCTACCCGTTCCGCGACACGGTGAGCTCGGGTGCCTCCGAGGCCGAGTGCATCGAGCAGATCGACATCGGCGGGCCCTCGATGGTCCGCGCCGCGGCCAAGAACCATGCCAGCGTCGCCATCGTCACCAGCCCCACGGCATACGGGCAGGTCCTTGACGCCGTCGCGGCGGGCGGCTTCAGCCTGGTGGAGCGGCAGCGGCTCGCCGCGCAGGCGTTCGTCCACACGGCCTCCTACGACACCGCGGTCGCGACCTGGATGGGCACCGTCCTCGCGGACACGAGCGACGGCACCGGCTTCGCAGCCTGGACCGGCGCGACCTGGGACCGCGTCACGCCGCTGCGTTACGGCGAGAACCCGCACCAGCAGGCGGCGCTGTATGCGCACTGGCGTCCCGGGATCGCCACGGCGGAGCAGCTGCACGGAAAGGCCATGTCCTACAACAACTACGTCGACGCCGACGCCGCCGTGCGCGCCGCGCACGACCACGGCGACCAGCCGACCGTCGCCATCGTCAAGCACGCGAATCCTTGTGGGATCGCGGTCGGCGAGGACATCGCCGCGGCCTACGCCAAGGCCCATGCGTGCGACCCGGTCTCGGCCTACGGCGGCATCATCGCCACGAACCGGCCGGTGACCAGGGCGATGGCCGAGCTGGTCAAGGACGTCTTCACCGAGGTCGTCGTGGCCCCGGACTTCGACGCCGACGCGCTCGAGGTGCTGCAGGCCAAGAAGAACATCCGGATCCTCCGGCTCCCCGCCGACATGCAGACCGGGCGCGACCCCCTCGAGGTGCGCCCCATCAGTGGCGGTCTCCTCGTGCAGACCGTCGACCGGGTCGATGCCGTGGTCGGGGGCGACGAGGCGGGGACGACCGGCGACGAGGCGAGCGGCGGCGACGACCCGTCCCGCTGGACCCTCGTCTCGGGAGTGCCGGCGGACCCGGCGACGCTCGCGGACCTCGACTTCGCCTGGCGCTGCGTGCGGGCGGTCAAGTCCAACGCGATCCTGCTCGCCGACGACGGGGCCTCTGTCGGTGTCGGCATGGGTCAGGTCAACCGGATCGACTCCTGCCACCTCGCAGTGTCACGCGCCGACGCCGACGGCGCCGACCGGGCCCGCGGCTCGGTGGCGGCCTCGGACGCGTTCTTCCCCTTCGCCGACGGCCTCCAGATCCTCCTCGACGCCGGGGTGCGCGCGGTCGTCGCGCCCGGTGGCTCGATCCGGGACGACGTGGTCATCGAGGCGGCGACGGCTGCCGGGGTGACGATGTACTTCACCGGCACCCGCCACTTCGCCCACTGATGTCGGCATCGCGATCCGGCGCCGTCACAGAACGGGAACCGGCACGCCTGCTGTGGGCCGTGGGCGCCTTCGTCGCCGGCGCCCTGCTCTCTGGCCAGTCCCGGATGAACGGCGAGCTCGCCTCGATCTCCGGCCACGGGCTGGACGCCGCGCTCTGGAGCTTCGGGTCGGGTCTGGCCCTTCTCTCCCTCGTCGTGCTGGCCTCCACGCGGGCCCGGTCGGGATTCAGCGGCCTGCGGGATGCCTTGCGGCACCACACGATCCAGGGCTGGCAGTGCCTCGGGGGTGTCGTTGGTGGGCTCTTCGTGTTCTGCCAGGCGTATGCCGTGCCCGTCGCCGGCGTCGCGCTCTTCACCATCGGCGTCGTCGGTGGCCAGACTGCCAACGCGATCTTCGTCGACCGCTTCGGCATCGGCCCGGCCGGTCGGGTGGGGGTGAGCCGCTCCCGGGTGGGGGCCGCCGTCCTGGCGACGGCTGGGGTCGTCGTCGCCGTGGGTGGGCGGGTCTCCGGCACGAGCAGCGCCGTCGTCCTCCCCGTCCTGCTCGCCGTGGTCGTCGGAGCCCTCATGACGGTGCAGCAGGCGACGAACGGCCGGGTGAACGTCGCCTCGGGCAACCCCTTCACGACGGCGTGGCTGAACTTCGCCGTCGGCACGACGCTGCTCCTCGTCCTCGCGGTGCCGGGAGCGGTGACGGGGGCGTTCGGCACGCCGAGCAGCGTTGCCGCCCCGTGGTGGGCGTGGTTCGGTGGGCTCTTCGGCATCGGCTTCGTGGCCATCTCCGCGGTCGCCGTACGCCACCTCGGCGTCCTTCAGGTGATGATCCTCATGCTCCTCGGCCAGCTGTCAGCCGCGGTCGGGCTCGACGCGCTGAGCCCGGCGACCCGCGGCCACATCACGCCCGTGGTCGTTGTCGGACTCGTCATCACGCTCGCTGCGGCGGGTCTGGCCGGCCTCGCCGCGAGCCGGGCAGCACGGCGGACGGCCGCTGCCGTGGCAGGATAAGCGCTCGTGACCGCACAGATCCTCGACGGCCTGGCCACCCTGGCGACGATGAAGTCGGAGCTGCGGGAGCGCCTCGTCGCGCTGGCAGGGCGGGGGGTCGTGCCCGGCCTCGGGACGGTGCTCGTCGGGGACGACCCGGGCAGCCAGTGGTATGTCAACGCGAAGCACAAGGACTGCCACGAGGTCGGCATCACCAGCATCCGCCGCGACCTGCCCTCCGGTGCGACCCAGACCGAGGTCGAGGCCGTCATCGACGAGCTCAACGCCGACCCGGCGTGCACGGGGTTCCTCGTGCAGCAGCCCACGGGCCTCGACGAGATGGCGCTGCTGTCCCGGGTCGACCCGGGCAAGGACGTGGACGGCCTGCACCCCACCAACCTCGGGTGGCTCGTCCTCGGCAAGGAGGCCCCGCTGCCGTGCACGCCGATGGGGTGCCTCGAGCTGCTGCGCCGTCACGACGTGCCGATCGCGGGTGCCAAGGTCGTCGTCGTCGGACGCGGTCTCACCGTGGGTCGGCCGCTCGGCCTGATCCTCACCCGGCGGAGCGAGAACGCCACGGTCACGTTGTGCCACACGGGCACTCGTGACCTCGGGGCCGAGGTGCGTCAGGCCGACATCATCGTCGCGGCGGCGGGCGTCCCCGGCATCATCACGGCCGAAATGGTCAAGCCCGGTGCCGCCGTCCTCGATGTCGGGGTCTCGCGCGTCGCGGGCAAGGTCGCCGGCGACGTCGCACCCGAGGTGGCCGAGGTGGCCGCCTGGGTCAGCCCCAACCCCGGTGGCGTCGGACCGATGACCCGCGCGCTGTTGCTCAGCAACGTGGTCCTGGCTGCCGAGAGGCAGGCTGGACTGCGGTGAGGTGGCGCGCGATCACCGGGCTGGGGGTCTGGTGGCTGGTTGCTGTGGGCGCGGCTTCAGGGCTGGCCATCGTGGTGTTCGGCGGCGCCATCCGGGCCGGCGGGATGGTCGTGGCCGCGTCGTTCGTGCTTGGGGCGGCCCTGCGACTGGTCATCCCCTCGCCGGGGGGCGGCGGTCTGGAGGTGCGTCGACGCCTCGTCGACGTGGTGCTCCTGCTGGGGCTCGCCGCCGGGATCTTCCTGGCCTTCGCGCTGGTCCGCCCCGCCCCGCTCTGAGGGGCGGAGTGCGGCTACCGGACTTCGCCGGATGAAGCGTGACGGGTCAGGCGATGAGCCCGAGGGCCTTCACCGCATCGCGCTCCTCGGACAGCTCGGCCACGGAGGCGTCGATCCGGCCCCGCGAGAAGTCGTCGATCTCGAGGCCCTGGACGATGCTCCACTCACCGTCCTTGACGGTGACCGGGAAGGAGGAGATGAGACCCTCCGGCACGCCG
>NZ_JBKJPP010000048.1:0-11252 GCF_046595215.1 Lapillicoccus sp.
GGGGATCACGGACCCCTGACGCCCCATGGAGGCGCCGCGCCACACAGCGCACATGGGGACTCCTGGTGCGCCCTAAGGGGCCAGTGGCACTCTTGGCGCGTGACCATGATCAAGATCAATGCCATCACCGTCCCAGCCGGATCTGGCGACGAGCTCGCCCATCGGTTCGCTGCGCGAGCCGGCGCGGTGGACGACGCCGACGGTTTCGAGGGGTTCGAGTTACTGCGCCCGACCGACGATCGTAGACAGTGGTTGGTGATCACCCGCTGGCGTGATGAGGAATCCTTTCAGGCGTGGGTGAGTTCGCCCGGGTTCGCCGAGGGTCACCGTTCAGCCGTTGAGCGTGCGGGCGGGGAGGCTTCCCGTCCCGTTTCGACGCACAGCGAGGTCTGGAACTACGAGGTGGCGGGCGGCTCCACGCCCAGGCCGGGCTGACGATCCGAGGCCCCTCAGCGGAACGCGGCCGAACCGATGATCGAACGTTCTGTATACCGCATTCAGGTCTACGGCAGCAGGAGTGCGCGTCATTCCCCCGCCTGCGGACCCGGACACGACGCAGGAACGGATCTAGCGTCGATGCGTTCAGGTGCCTGGCCGCGTTGGCGGCGAGCAGGGTCTGGGCGGTCCGCCGGGTCGCCGCGAGAGGTGACACCATGTCCAGTCCCACGATCCTTCTCCCTTTCCAGCCATCGACGATGTCCACCGCCAGCTGGCGGCCGTGTCCTATCTGGCCCGCTACGCGGAGTCTTCGCGGTTTCGCCGATTCGACCTGATCGTCGGGACAGGCCTAGCACCCCTAGGCGATGCGGACCGCCAGAACGGCAACGTCTTCCATCGGGTCCACCGCTACCAATAACGAGGTCGACGAGGGCTTGGGGCCCGTTCTCTGGGGGGTGCCGTCGGACCTTGGTGAGCAGCGTGTAGATGTTGTCGTCGATGTCGCCCGCCCGGGTCTCGACCAGGCCGTCGGTATATGGCACCAGCGTGCTGCCGGCTGGCAGGCTGATGCTGTGGTCCCGGCGGCTGACGCTGCCGGGTAACCCCGATCGGGACACTCGATGACCTCAACACCACTCCGGACTCGGAGCTGGTTCCCTTCCTCACATGGTCCTGCGACGACAAACGCCACCGGCTGGGGCGCCTGGCTAGGCGACGACGTCCGCGGCCCGAACGTCAACCCGTACGGCGCCGCCGCCCGCCTGGAGGACTTCCGCGGGCTGCCTCCGGCGTACATCGAGGTCGGCGAGCTCGACATCTTCCGGACAAGAGCCTGGCCTACACCCAGCGTCTGCTCGCCGTGGGCGTGAGCACCGAGCTGCACCTGCACCCGCTATCCCGCGCGCCACCAAGGCACTGGCGCCCGCCTTCGAGATCGCTGAGCCGGTCGCCGCCGACCGTCATCGAGTGCTCAGCGCCCTGTAGGCGGTCAGTGGCTCGCCACGGCCGATTGTGGGCGGCCCCCCCGCGGCCCGTCCTGGCCATCAGCTGCAAGTCGGGCCCGCGCAGGCGCCGGCGATAGGGAGTTACGACGCGGGCAGGCAAACCCAGCGCGAGTCCCCACACGTTGACCCCGTTCACCTCGCGTCGAGCGGCCGCCACCGCGCAGAAGGCCATGAGGAACGCAACTGACGAAGCGCTGTTTGAACGCCCACAGCAGTCATCAGCCGACGCCGAGACCGCCACGAGAACAGCCACAGAGGCCCTGCCGGCGGCGGAAGAATCGTCTTCGGGTTCGGCTTTGAGTGCAACTACGATCGGCTCGGCTAAAACTTACCGGTTGTCGGCCAATCCGTCGCTTTCATGCGCCCCGAGGCAGCAAAGCCCTCGCCGCTCTTTGTGTTGAGCTGAGCGACACCCAGACGCGCAAACCCCGGCACCGATCTGACCCTCCCTACAGCGTCAAAAACCACCCGCCCCCGCATGAATGAACTCACCATGTGAGGAGTTCAGGACTCATCCCGTCGTCTTGGTCACAGCCGGCTGAGCCCCCGAGTGCGCCCGAGCCCTGAAGCATAGGCGGCCGTTCCTCCTGCCCTTGGCCCCAGACATGCCGAGGCGAAGGGGGCTACGTTCGACACGAGAAGAGCCGTCCACAGCCAAAGAGAGAGGGCATCATGAGCGACGCCAAAACATCCGGATCGGTCTACCAGGTGGTCAACCCGGCTACCGGCAAGGTCGTCGAGACCTATGAGCACGCGACAGATCAGGAGATCGAGTCGGCGCTTGCTGGCGTGCACGCGGCGTACAGCGTCTGGCGGGACGTGCCGATCGCGGAGAGAGCAAAGGTGGTCAAGCGGATCGGCGAGCTGTTCGTCGAGCGGCGGGCCGAGCTGGCCGCGATCGCGACCGAGGAGATGGGCAAACCGCTGGGTGAGGCGCGCGGCGAGTCGAAGTTCTGCGGCGAAATTTTCGAGTACTTCGCGACCGAGGGCTCCGAGCTCGCGGCTGACCAGCCGATCAAGACGTTCTCCGGCGGTAAGGCCATGGTCCAAAGGCTCCCGATCGGGCCGGTGCTGGGGATCATGCCGTGGAACTACCCCTACTATCAGATTGCCCGGTTCGCGGCGCCCAACCTGATGCTGGGAAACACGATTGTGCTCAAGCACGCGGAGTCGGTGCCCAGGTGTGCGCTGGTCGTTCAGCAGATCATGGTCGACGCCGGATTACCCCAGGGCGCCTACGTCAACGTGTTCGCCACCCACGCCCAGATCGAGCAGATCATCGGCGACTCGCGCATCGCAGGTGTCTCGCTGACCGGCTCGGAGCGGGCAGGTTCGGCAGTCGCCTCGATCGCCGGGAAGAACCTCAAGAAGTGTGTGCTCGAGCTGGGCGGTTCTGATCCCTACGTCGTCCTGGACACCGACGACGTCGCTGCGGCTGCTGACCTGGCCTGGGAGACCCGGATGAGCAACACCGGTCAGGCCTGCAACTCGAACAAGCGGATGATCGTCATGGACGACATCTTCGACGGCTTCGTCGCCCGACTCACCGTACGCGCCAAACACCTGCGTCCTGGGGACCCCGCCAAAAGGGCCGAGGGCACCTTCGCCCCACTTTCCTCGCGGGCGGCGGCTGAGACCCTGGCCAAGCAGGTCAATGACGCCGTAAGCAAAGGCGCGACCCTGCATGCCGGGGGCGTGCTCGGCGACGGGCCGGCCGCGTACTACTCGCCCGCGGTGCTAACCGGGATCACCGAGGACATGCGCGCCTACCGTGAGGAGCTGTTCGGGCCGGTGGCAGTGGTCTACTCGGTCTCCAGCGACGACGAGGCACTCACTCTGGCCAACGACACCGCCTACGGTCTTGGCGGTGCTGTGTTCAGCACCGACACCGAGCGTGCGCGGAGGGTCGCCGAGCGACTCGAAGTGGGCATGTCCAACGTCAACACCCCGGCGGGGGAGGGCGCTGAGGTACCTTTCGGTGGTGTCAAGCGCAGCGGTTTCGGCCGCGAGCTCGGTCCCCTTGGCATGGACGAGTTCGTCAACAAACGGATGTTCTACATAGCCGACTAGCGCCGACCAGCGCTGGCGTGAGGCCGGAGGTCCTCGGACGTCGGGTTCGCTGCGAAGGCGCGAGCCGACGACCGGGCTCGGCCGGGTGAGCGGCCTCCTCAGACGGCGTTAGTCGCTCGCGTGCTCCGTGCCGGGCCTCTTGGTGTGGCGGCTTGTGTCGAGCAGGGGCAGCCGGGGCATAACGAGGTCGACCCAGACCTAGCGCACCGCTGGCGCGACGGCGAGGGCCCAGACGATGGAGGCGATGACGTCGCTGGGGAAGTGGACGCCGTAGGTGACGAGTGCGAGCGCGACCACCGCCACGACAATCGCACCGATCGTGGTCGCGGTGGCCTGCCAACGGGTGCCGCGCAGCACCAGCACGACGGCGATGGCCAAGGTGGCGACGAAGACCGTGTGGCGGCTGGGGTACGACGCGTCCGTCAGCGCCGGCGTGTAGGGGTGGGACAGCAACGCGCTTTCGGGCCGCGGCCGGTGCACGATGAGCTTCATGACGGCCGACGGTAACCAGGTGGCGGCGACGACGCCGGCGAATGCGGCCGCGACTCGCAGGTCTTTCGTTCTGACCCAGATGACGCCGGGTGAGTAGCACGGTAATGAGGATGGCCGGTGCCGGGCTGAAGAGGTGGTAGATGCCGGTGGTGAGGGCACCGATGAGCCCGGTCCGTAGGTGGTTAAGGTCGACGACTGCGCTGAGGTCGGCCGGGTGGGCCTTCAAGAAGAAGCCGGATACCGCTATGAGCACGGCGGCGGCGACGGCGACGGCGATCGCTCTGGTCCCCGATGTGGTGGGTTGCAGGATGCCGGTGCCTCGAGGAACCCGGGCGCCGGGGGTGGCGTGGGGAACGGGGGACGTCATGATCTTGAGGCCTTTCTGGGGTGGGCTGCGCTGCAGGATAGGCTGGTGAGCACCGTTTCGATCGGAGGCGGTTGGGGCGCCTGCAAGAGTGCCAGCGCGCTCTCGCCGACCCCGGGCACCACCGTCCGCAGTGCGGCGATCACATAGATCCAGAAGGACGTGGGATTGTTGTCGGCCCGGTCGAGCGACCGCCACGCGGGCAACCGCTGATCGGGCGGCGCGGCCGGCCCCGCCGCAAGCCACTGGGTGAGCAGCGTCGTCTCGCCGAAGCCAGCAGGTGCGGAAACGAGCATCAACTTCGAGGCGGCCCCGCGGTCCAGCCTCCCGCGCAACCCCGGGCGCTGCAGCAGGCTACGTCGGGACCTCGGGACATACAGCTTCGTCTCGGGCAGGGAGGTCGGCACGAGCCCATTCTCCTGTCGGGAACTCATCGGGTGGAGGATTCTCGTACTCCGCGTTGATCGGGCTCGACGGCGTGCGTGAGTTCCCTGGATGAACATCCTTGGCTCTGTCACCAAACCCACCCGACACGTATGGGCCACTGCAACACCCGCCGTGACCTGAAATCCGGCCGGGAGGAGGGCGCGATGCGGCCCACCGTAAGTGCCGAGTCTTGGGCACGGATTGGTCACGTACGCTGACGTCGTGGTTGGTAGCCATGTTCCCCGTATCAGCTGCTGCCACCCCCTTTCGTGCACGGGAGGGGCCGGAAGTGGTCCGTCTTCGCCCCGCGAGGCGATCGACGCCCAAGCCATCGGTGCGCTGTAATGCCCGCGGCGCTGGCGCTGTCGAACCCGAGCACCGATCTGCTCGAGGCCTACCTCAGCGCAATGCGAGGACTGGACCGCAAGACTGGCCGTTGACCCACCCAGGCAGCCCGGTCCTTCTGCGCCAAGCTCGAGTGGTCCGGTGGCTGGGAACAGCTGTCGCTGGCCCAGCAGTCGGACGCGATCACCAAGGCCCGCTCGTTCGTGTCGTGGCTCCTGGTCACCGGCAGGCTCACGATCGCCGCCGAGCTGATGACCGACCTCGACCTGCGCCTAGGCGTCCTGGCGCGCGGGCACCGCCCTGCGACCCACGCCTGGTTCGTCGCCGCAGGCGAGCAACTGCGGTTGCCGCCCGACGACGTCGCGCTCCAGTGGAACGCACTGATGGTGCCACCGCCATCATCGGGGTCAGCCCGGACCGTTTGAGGGTCACGGACTTCGAGGCAGCAGGGGAGGCGATCACCGCCGCCTACGTCAACCGAGGGATGCCCGGCTCGGGACGGAACATGTCCGCGATCCTCACCCGCCTACGACTGACCCTGTTCCACTGCGGCCAGCTCGATGCTCCCAAGCGGGCACGCACCAAGCCGCCGGTGGCGGTCTCCGGCTGGAGCGAGGTCCCCGAGCGGTGCGCCGACCCCGCCGACGCTACATCGCCCAGGTTGAGCTCAGCCTGCGGCCCAAAACCGTCAACCACATCGACCAGCCGCTGCGCGAGTTCGGCAGCTGGCTCGATCACAACCGCCCAGGGGTGATCAGCTGCGCGGGCCTGAACCGCAGCAACATCGAGGGCTACAAGAGCTGGATCCGTGCCCGTCATGGCCGCTACACCGGCAAGCCCCTCAACCGTGTCAGCATCAAGAACCGCCTGATCAACCTGCACTGCTTCGTCGACCGGGTCACCGAGTGGGGCTACCCCAACCCACCGCAGGGGCCGCTGATCTTCACCGGCGACCTGCCGATCATCGACAAGCCCCTGCCGCGATTCCTCGACGACGCCGCGGCCACCAAGGTCATGCGCACCAGCCGCGCCGACCGGACCCACTCTCTCGCCGGATCGTGGAACTGTTGGCCCGCACCGGGATCCGTAAAGGTGAGCTGCTCGCGCTCACCGTCGACGCGGTCGTCCAAATCGGCTCGGCCTACTGGCTTCGGATCCCAGTCGGCAAGCTGCCCAACGACCGCTACATCCCCCTGCACCCGCAGCTGAAGGACATGCTCGACGACTGGATCCACCACCACCGACCCACCGGCCTGTGCTCAGAACGACTGCTACTGGATAACAACAAGCCCGTCAGCGCGCTGCGCGTGTCGAGCGCGATCAGCCTGCTGTCCCACGAGGCCGGCATCGGACACGTCACCCCCCCCAGCTCCGCCACACCCTCGCGAACCAAAGCCATCAACCGCGGCATGAGCATCGACGCGATCGCCGCCCTCCTCGGTCACAAACGCTGGCCATGACGATGATCTACGCCCGGATCGCCGACAAGACCGTCGCCGAGGAGTACTTCAACGTCACAGAGAAAGTCGAATCCCTCTCCGGTCAACCCCGCCAGCTGCCGCGAGACGACGAAGGCAGCGAGATGCGCAAACTCCGCGGCGAGATGCACCTGCGCATGTTCGGCAACGGGCACTGCGCACGACCCGTCCAAACCGACTGCCACTTCGAGTCCATCTGCGAGAGCTGCGCTTTCTTCGTCACCACCATCGAGTTCCGACCCACCCTCCAAGCCCAACGCGACGACGCCCACAACAAGGGCCAGATCGTCCGCCAGAAGATCTTCGACAGACTCCTCGAACGCCTCGACCACGAAGGCTCGGCATCAGCCTCTGACAGGATCACCCGCATCAGTACAACCACCGGCACGCCCATATCGCCATCGGCCTGCACACCCCCGCCGTCGTCCACTACGGCCTGGCAGCAGCCATGGCCACCGACCGGGCAGCCACCCTGGCCAACGCCAGAGCAGCCACCCCTGAGCGCTTCACCAGCTCGACCCCACCCAAGATCCTTCAGCTGCCCGACGCCGCCTGAATCAACCCACCACCACTACTCACGGAACCAGCCGCGTAACTCCCACTGGCCTCCACCGCCTTGACAAATACCGGTCGCCGGGCAGATGGGCTCGAGCGCGTCCCCGGGAACCGGCCTCCCTCCCGTCCGCGATGTGAGACAGACATAACGGATACCGGCCGCGTCGAGGCCCAGCCGCGCCAATACTGACGGCGCGGGCCCGTGGGGCGGGCCGGGGGGATGGGGAGTGGGACATGGCGGTTCAGCGCGTACGTGAGATGACTCGGGTGCTGGTGGTCGACGACCACGGCACGTTCGCCGAGATGCTGGCGGGCGTCCTTGACGACGAGCCTGACCTCGGCTGCGTCGGCCACGCCCATAGCGCAGCACTGGCCGTGGACATGTATGCCAAGCTGAAACCCGACGTCGTCATCATGAACGTCGAACTCACCGCATCCATGGACGGTGGTCTCGCGGTGACCCGGGCCCTGCTCGCCGGCGACCCGGGAGCGCGCGTAGTGCTCTTCGCCGCCCACGCCTCGGGGGCGTCTGTCGTGAGGGCTCTCGACGCGGGCGCCTGCGGGTTGGTCACCAAAGACGGCCGGCTCGAACAGCTGCTCAGCGCCCTGCGCGCGGTGCGCTCCGGGCGGGTCCGGGTCTATCCCGGTCCGATGTCCGGCCTGGTCCCCGTGCAGGGGCAGGAGGCCGTCCCGCTCACCGCACGCGAGCACGACGTCCTGTCCCAGATGGGACAGGGCATGGACGTGCGCTCGATCGCGGCCGAGCTGCAGATCAGCGTCCACACCTGCCGCGACCACGTCAAGGAGGTCCTGGGCAAGCTCGGTGCCCACTCCCAACTCGAGGCCGTCGTCCTGGCCGTCCGCAGGGGAATGATCACGATGGAACTGGCGGCCTGACGAGCCTCGACCTGACACCAGACGTCGTTCCGCGAGGTCCTTCCCGACGATGGTGTCTCCAACTCAGTCGCTGGTGGGTAGCAGAACAGACAGCCGGACGCTGGTTTGATCCGGTATCGCGGTGATGGCGATACCGTCGCTGAGGTGGCTGGCAATCCACAGCCCACGTCCGTGGGTCGAGTCCGCGTTCGGCGGGAGCACGGTTGGCGACGTCGGGGACCCGTCCCGGTCCCGGATGTCGAAAACGAGCTCCGGGCCGGTGTGGATCACCCGCACATGCCCTCGGCCTGCGCCGTGCAGGACACTGTTGAGGGCGACCTCGTGCACGGCCAGAACGAGCTCGCTGACCTGGGTTGCGGGCACGAACTCAGCGACCACCCGTTCGATGGCTTCGCGCAGTTCCTCCAGGTCGTCCGGCCCGAAGTCGATCCGGGCCAGCTCCCGGTCCGGTCCTCGGCCGGCGGGATGTTCCACCCATACATCCTGACACTTCGAGACCTGGTTGTGCAGTAGTCGGAACAACCGCCAGCGAACTGACCGGCGTTTCCCGTCATCGACCGTCGCACCGGTCAAGGCCGGGGCGACGAGCCAGGGGGACCACCGGCAGGGGTTTGTCGAGTCACGGTCGTAAGGGGGGTCCCCAACCCCCGAAGACCCTCGGGTCGGCGCCACGACACGTAACCGTGTCAGGACGGTATGCGTTGTGTGTCAGCGCTACTGGGCAGACGCGACTGCCAAGTCCCCCTTTGTGGGGGCGGTGATCCCTTTCCTCGGCAACGTGGAGACCGCTCGGTGCCGACAACCCGCCCTTGGACCTCAGCGTGGGGGCAGCCGGTTGGCGGCGGGCAGGCCAGACCTGCTGCGGTTCCCTGCGCGTTGGGTCGCCTGCTCTTGCGAGGTGGTCCGCTCGGAGGGGCTGCGCCGCGACGGACTGGCTGATGTCGCACGTTGCCAGGTGGTTGGGGTGCTGCGCATCACGGTGGTCTGAGGTGCAGGGCGCCCCAGGGTCAGCGCGGCCCTCTTCGTCGAGGCGGTGGCCGCGGTGACGTGCGTCCGGTCCGGGTCGGGCCGGTCCGCGCGAGCCGACCGCCTGGGCGGCGGGAGCAGGGTCAGCGCCACCAGGACGCCGGCACAGTAGACGGCCCGGATGTCGCCACCTACTGCAGGAGGCAGCAGCGCCCGGGCGGCGGCGTCGATGATGACCCAGCCCGCGGCAGCTGCGCTCCAGACCGGCAGCCGACGGGACGTGGACAGCAGGTCGACGATGACGGTGGCGACGAGCAGGCCGGAACTGTAGTACGGATACGTTTGTGGATCGAGAAGGAGCCTGGCAGCAATCACGGCCAGCGGTACGGCTACCCACCGGCCGCGCCGCACGCAGATGACGGCCACCAGCACTCCCAGAAGGATCTGTGCCGGCCGGTCCCACCCGGGGGTGCTGGCCGTGTGCACACCGAGCGCGTTCAGGGCTGAGTCGCCGACGTTGCTGATGGAGAATCGGCCGACCGCGATAGTCCCGGTGTCGGCCATAAGGAAGGGGAGCCAGCTGAGGGCTACACCCGCCGCGATCAGGACGGCCGCGCGGAGCCGTTGTGACCTGGGCAGAACAAGAATCAGGGCGGCGAACCCCAACGCCCACGGTTTGCTGTCGATCGCGGCGGCCAGCAGCAGGGCGGTGGCGTTCGGGCGCCGGGCGGCGATCGTGAGCACAGCCAGCGCGACGAAACCAAGGGCGAGTGCGTCGTCCAGGTGGGTGAAGTGGACGGCGACCAGGCACCACACGGGAAGAAAGAGCAGTCCAGTGCTGAGCAGCAGGGTCAGTGGGGGACGGCTGCCGGTGAGACGCTGCCGCGCGGTCGACAGGACGTGCAGGATGAGGAGTCCCAGCAGTGCCAGCACCGCCTGGGCGCCAACACGCCCGAGCACCGGGCCGAGGGCGTTCAAGGGCACTGCGGCGAGCATCGCTACGGGCCCGAACTGAAGTTCGGGATGGCGGGCGAAGAGGTGCAGGCCGGCCCCCGCGGCATCGGGGTGAGCAATGAGTTCCGCGCTCTGGGCGAAGTAGTGCCAGGAGTAGCCGCCACCGGGGGTGGCGAGTGCCGACCAGATGGCGGTCCACGACAAGAGAACCAGCCAGACGCGCCGCCTCGTTGGGGGTCGTGCGTTCCTGCCCTGGAGGGTGGGCATGCGTCCTCCTCTCGTAAGGGTGCTTCGGTGCTGCCAGGCCATCGGTTGGCTCCCCTGCACAGAGTCGATTCTGGTGGGCGTGGTTCTCGAATCGTCCTTCGCCACGCGGGTCCGTCCGACTCATCCGGATGCGTCGACGTGTGAGGCGCCCGCAGCGGCCACAGAGTCCCAGGACCCGAAAGGTGACTGCGGCATCCTTTCACCCGGGCGACGAACCGAACGAATCGCCCCATCGCCGCTGACCCGACCTCCCCTTTCCGGGTCCGCCCGGGCCTTGGTGGTTGGCCGCGGCGGCGACGGCGCAGGGCCTGCAGCTGGGATTTCTCCCCCGCACGCGGGAGGTGCCCCCAGTCAGCGCTGATCACGTACTCGTCCTCGCCGAGTTCCTGGCCCTGCCAGCGCCGGGCGTACAGGTCGAGGACCCGCGCGGCCTTGGCAGGGAAGTGTGGGTCGCGGGGAAAGATCGCGGACCGGTGCTGCCAGGGCTTGGTCGCGTCCGAGGCCAACCAGCGACGGACCGTGGCCGGCGAGCGCCTCGACCAGCCCACGAACGGTGGCCTCGGCCGCCAACTCCGAGCTGGACCACCGTGACAGCGGCACCTCGTCCTCGACAGACAGGGGCGCACGCCAACGCCTTCACCTCGGCGACCTGAACCGGGCTAATCGACGCGGCCGCCCGGACCTGGGCCGGTCCGTCAGCCCAGGCAATCCCTCAGCGGCGAAGCGTCGACGCCACGTACCGACGGTGTCCACGCGCAGCCCCAGACGGGCGAGCATCACCGCGTTGGCGCCACCCGCGGCGGCGGCCAGCACGACCGGGGCCCGGACCACGTCCCGGTGCTCGCCGCGCCCGGCCCGGGCCCGAACCCGGACCCGCAGCACCGCCCCCTCAACGACGGACAGCCTGATCACGACGGGACCCGACACAGTCATGGCTCTGTTGTCCCCTCCGGGCGCGGCCGGCGCCAGCGACACCCCGCACGCGGCACGTCTGGG
>NZ_JBKJPP010000131.1:0-14220 GCF_046595215.1 Lapillicoccus sp.
GCCCAGCTTGAGGTAGGCGTCGTTGACGCCGGTGATCTCGAGCTCGCCCCGGGGGCTGGGCCGCAGGTTGCGGGCGATGTCGAGGACGGCGTTGTCATAGAAGTAGAGGCCGGGCACTGCGTAGCTGGACTTCGGCTCGCTCGGCTTCTCCTCGATCGAGATCACCGTCCCGTCGTCGTCGAACTCCACCACGCCGTATGCCGTCGGCTCACTCACGTGGTAGGCGAACACGTGGCCGCCGGTGAGGTCGGTGTTGCCCTTGAGCGACGTGCCGAGACCGGTGCCGTAGAAGATGTTGTCACCCAGGACCAGCGCCACCGTGTCGTCGCCGATGAAGTTTGCCCCGATGATGAACGCCTGGGCGAGCCCATCGGGACTGGGCTGCACGGCATACGAGATCTCGATGCCCCACGCCCGCCCGTCGCCGAGCAGACGCTCGAACTGGTCCACGTCCTGCGGCGTGGTGATGACAAGGATCTCGCGGATCCCCGCCATCATCAGCGTCGAGAGCGGGTAGTAGACCATCGGCTTGTCATAGACCGGCATCAGCTGCTTGCTGATGCCACGGGTGATGGGGTGGAGTCGGGTCCCTGAGCCTCCGGCGAGCACAATTCCCTTCATGTCGGGCAGCCTAGCGGGGCCGCGGGACCCGACCGGCCGACCAGGGCGCGCGCCGTCAGATCAGGCGGACCGCTGGGTGCTTGGTGAATCCGTAGGCGTCCCAGAGGGCCCGGCCGGCCGTGTCGTAGGCGACGATGTTGCCGTCGTCCTGGATCGCGACGTAGTCACCGGGGCTGTAGAGCGCGGTGTGCCAGACCGCTGCGTCGCTGGGCGCGTAGATGACGACGTTGCCGTCGGACTGGGCCTCGAGGCGGGAACCGGCCACGGACGTCCCGCTGGACCACACGGCCGCCCCCTTGCCGTTGGTGAGCAGGAGCCTGCCACCGGTCTGCATCGTCAGGGTGTAGCCGTTGGAGTGGGACGCGACGGACTGTCCCGGGGACAGCTGGGTGAAGGCCCGTCGGGGGGTGAAGCGCACGGCCGGGTGGCGCGTGTATCCCTTGCTGTCCCAGAGGGCGGCGCCGGAGCGGGAGTAGAGGACCAGGTTGCCGTCGTTCTGCATCTGCAGCTGGGCTCCGGGGCTGTAGACGCCGGCGGTCCACAACGGCAGGTTGTCCTCCGAGTCGTAGATCACGACGTTGCCGTCCGCCTGGGTGCTCAGGTAGCCGCCCGGGACGTTCGTGAAGGACGCCCACCGGTATTTTCCGGAGGAGTCGTAGATCACGAGGTTGCCGTCCCCCTGCATGTACAGGCGGTACGCGCCGTCCGGCGAGAGGACCGGTGAGCTGCCGCCGTTGACGCGCGGGGGGACGCTCCCGCGGATGTCGCTGGCGGCGATGTAGCTCGCCGCCATCGTGCGCAGCTTCGGCAGTTGGTTGTAGAGGACGTCGCCGGGGCACTCGGTGTCGCCGGAGTCACGGTGGCCCGAGACGGTCCGGAACGTCACGGACTGGCCTGCCGGGAACCGCGTGGACGGGCCTCCCGCCGAGACGAGCACGTCGCTCCCGTTGGGGTCGCGGCCATACATCCCGAGCTTCCACCCGAGGACCTGCGAGATCGAGGTGAGCATCGCGCTGGGGGTCGAGGCGGTGGAGAAGGTGCCCATCGCGGCGACACCGAAGGAGTCGAGGTTCATCCCGCCGGTATGGGCCCCGATGACGGGGCTGTCGATGCCGCCGGCGCGGCCCTCGAAGATCTGTCCGTAGCGGTCGACGAGGAAGTTGTAGCCGACGTCGCACCACCCGTTGCCGTTGACGTGGTAGGCGTAGATGCCCCGCATGATGGACGCCGACTCGCTCGCGGCGTAGGTGTTGCTGCCCACGGTGTGGTGGACGAACCCGACCTTGATCGTGGACGAGTAGGTCGCCGTGCAGTTGCGCATGCTCTCGTCCGCGCCCCACTGGGCCCTCGTGATGATGGCCGGCTGGGCGACGCCGCCCGCTGCGGCAAGTGCGCGCGGGGCGACGAGCGTGGCGTCCGCGGGGGAGGTGCCCGGGTCCACGGTCAGGAGCGACAGGTCTGCAGGAATGGGGCCACCGCCGGCATCGACCCTGACCTGGATGGCGTCCGCGGAGCCGGTGGTGAGCGGCTCGGTCGCGACGCGGTTCTGGGCGTGCTGGGCATCCGACCCTGCGGTGGTCGGGGTGTCGGAGGTGCCGAGGTGCTGCCAGTCCGTCCAGGTGCCCTTCTCGCGGACGCGCACCTGCACGACGATCGCGCTGGTGGCGTCCGGCGCCGTCCAGGTCACCCCGGCCGCGGTGAAGCGGCCCGTCTCGAGCTGGGCCGTCAGCACCGCGGGCTGGGTGGATGCCGCCACCCGTGGGGTCAACGGGGCAATGCGTTTGGAGTTCGTGGCGGCGCTGGCCGCGACGGCGGCGGCGGGGTCGAAGGCCGGCGGGGAGGTGGTCAGCGCCTGCTGGTCCACCCCGGAGAGCGGGACGCTGCGGGTCGACGGGGCGATGGGCCTGGGCGCCGCGGCGGTGGAGACCGCCGGGGCGACCAGGCCCGCCGATGCGAGCGCGAGAGCAGCGACAATTCGTACTGAGTTCATTGGGGGTTCCCCTGTCGGTCACCGACGGGTCAGGGGTCAACGGACGACCCGGAGCGAGCTGTGCCTCATTTGTCACTTTAACACCAATAGCCCGCTATGTCCCAGTATCACGCTTTCTCCGGGAACCACCTCGGACTCGCCGGGCTACGCCTGCCAGATCCGCTCCGATAGCCTCGCCGCCATGAAGGTTCTGGTCACCGGGGGCACGGGCATGCTGGGTCAGGCCGTCACGGAGGTGATGTCGGCGCGCGGGCACGACGTCACGGCCGCGTCGCGAGCGGCCGTGGACGTGGTCTCGATCGAGCACTGCCGCGGCGCCATCGAGGGCCAGGACGTCGTGGTCAACGCCGCGGCCTGGACCCGGGTGGACGACGCGGAGACGCACGAGCCGCAGGCGTATGCCGTCAACGCCACGGGGGCAGCACACGTCGCGCGGGTCTGCCGGGAGGCCGGTGCGCGCCTGGTCCACATCTCGACCGACTACGTCTTCGCTGGTGAGGCGACCGATCCCTACGCCGAGGACGCCCCGTTGGCGCCCCGTTCGGCCTACGGCCGCACGAAGGCCGCCGGCGAGTGGGCCGTGCGCGCGGAGTGCCCGGAGTCCCTGGTCGTGCGCACCGCGTGGCTCTACGGGCCGGGCGGCCCCAACTTCGTGGCCACCATGGCCCGGTTGGCGGGGGAGCACGAGACCCTCTCGGTCGTCGACGACCAGCGGGGCCAGCCGACGTCGACCGCTGACCTCGCCGCGCTCGTGGCCGACCTCCTCGAGGCGCACGCCCCGGCCGGCACCTACCACGGCACCAGCGAGGGGTCCACGACCTGGTTCGGTCTCACCCGGGCGATCTTCGAGGAGCTCGGTCTCGACCCGGCGAGGGTCCTGCCGAGCACCTCGGCCGCATTTCCCCGCCCGGCTCCGCGACCGGCATACTCCGTGCTCGGCCATGAACGCACCCGCGACGTCGGGGTGCCCCTGCTGCCGCACTGGCGCGAGGCGCTGGCCGCATCCATCCATGTCACCCTGAAGGGCATCCTGTGAGTCCGAGCCTGCCAGCTCCCCTGAGCGTCGTCCCCGGTCTGGTGTCCGTGATCCTGCTCAACTACAAGGGCGCCGACGACACCATCACCTGCCTGCGCGAGCTGGCGAGCCTTGACTGGCCCGCGGACCGGATCGAGCTGATCTGCGTCGACAACGACTCCGGCGACGGCTCACTGGAGCAGATCTCCGCGGCCTTCCCGCAGGTCACGGTGGTCGACTCGGGGAGCAACCTCGGGTTCGCCGGCGGGTGCAACTTCGGCGTCGAGCTGGCACGCGGGGAGTTCCTCGCCTTCATCAACAACGATGCGCGCCCGGCGCTGCAGTGGGTCGCCGCCGCGGTGGCGGAGCTCGAGACCGACCGGGGGGTCGCGTGCGTCGCCTCGAAGGTGCTCGACTGGGAGGGCGAGAAGATCGACTACGTCGACGGGGCCCTGACGTGGTACGGCATGGGATACAAGCGCGAGACCGAGCAGCCCGATACCGGCGAGTTCGAGACGCCCCGGGATGTCCTCTTCGGGACCGGGTCGGCCGTTTTCTTCCGGGCCTCGACCTTCCGCGAGGTCGGCGGGTTCGACGAACGCTTCTTCATGTTCTTCGAGGACGTCGACCTCGGCTGGCGGCTCAACGTCCTCGGTCACCGCGTTCGCTACCTGCCGACATCCGTCGCCTATCACCGCCACCACGCGACGATCAAGCAGTACGGCAGCTATCGCGAGTCCTATCTCCTCGAGCGCAACGCGCTGATGTCGATGTACAAGAACTACGACGCCGAGTCGCTGAGCCGATGCCTCCCCCCGGCGATGGCCCTCGCGGTGAGGCGCTCGATTGCCCGGACCGGCCTCGACGCGCGGATGCTCGACCTGCAGGTCCGTCCCGGGGGCGATGACCAGGAGCTCGTCGAGATCCCCAAGAGCGCGCTTTCCGGAGCGCTCGCCATCGACTACTTCGTCGAGCAGCTGCCCTCGTTGATGCCGGACCGCGAGCTCATCCAGACCGCGCGCCGGCGCAGCGACATCGACCTCTTCCCACTCTTTCGTCAGGCGATCGAGCCGGCCTACCCCTATCCGAGCTATGTCGAGGCGCACCACCACCTGGCCCAGGCCTTCGGCGTCGAGGAGTACTTCTCCCGCCGGCGGAGGGTCCTGGTCGTGACCGGGGAGCCGCTCGGGTCCAGGATGGCCGGGCCGGCGATCAGGGCCTTCGAGATCTCCCGGCTGCTGGCACCCGAGCACGACGTCACGCTGGCCACGCTGGGCCACTGCGACCTGCAGGGGGAGGGCTTCGAGACGACCGCTGCGAACGGATACACGTTGCGCCCGATGGTCGACGACGCCGACGTCATCATCTTCCAGGGCCTGCTGCTCAGCCTGTACCCGTTCGTGGCCGAGGCGAATGCCGTGCTGGTCGCCGACATCTACGACCCGTTCCACCTCGAGACCCTCGAGCAGGAGCGAGCCAGGCCGATGGCCGAGCGTTCGGAGGTCTCCGAGGCCACCGTGGGAGCCCTCAACGTCCAGCTCGCCCGGGCCGACTTCTTCTTGTGCGCCTCGGAGAAGCAGCGGGACTTCTGGCTCGGCCAGCTGGCCGGGCAGGGCCGGATCAACCCGTTCACCTACGACCAGGACGAGTCGCTGCGCGCCCTCATCGACGTGGCGCCGTTCGGCCTGCCGGAGGGGCCCGCCGTCCAGGGCCGACACGGCATCCGGGGGGTCATCGACGGCGTCGGCCCGTCCGACAAGGTCGTCCTCTGGGGCGGCGGGGTCTATAACTGGTTCGATCCCCTCACCCTCATCTCCGCGATCGACGTGGTCCGCAGGGACATCCCCGACGTGCGGCTCGTGTTCATGGGGATGAAGCACCCCAACCCCGGCGTCCCGGAGATGGCCATGGCCGACCGGGCCCGCGCCCTGGCCGAGGGGCTGGGGATCGCCGGCACCCACGTCTTCTTCAACGAGAGCTGGGTCCCCTACGAGCAGCGGGCCGACTTCCTCCTCGACGCCGACCTCGGGGTCAGCTGTCACTTCGACCACGTCGAGACCGAGTTCAGCTTTCGCACCAGGATCCTGGACTACCTGTGGGCGGGGCTGCCCATCGTCTGCACCGCCGGGGACGCCTTCGGGGACCTGGTCGAGCGGGAGGGGCTCGGTGCGGCCGTGCCTGCCGAGGACGTCAGGGCGCTGGCCGGCGCCATGTCCCTGCTGCTCACGGATGCCGACGAACGCTCACTGGTGCAGGGGCGGGTCCGTGAGGTCGCCGCGCGCTATACGTGGAGCAAGTCGCTGGAACCGTTGGCCCGCTTCGTCCGCAGTCCGCGCCGCGCGACCGACATCACCCAGTCCCTCGGGGAGGCCCTGATGGCGCCGCCGCGAGCGCGTCCCCAGCGCAAGGCGTTCGACCTGCGCGAGGACGCCGCCCTGGTGCGGGAGTACCTGGACGCCGGGGGGGTCGGCGAGCTGGTCAGGCGCGCCCGGGGCCGGGTCCGGCGGGTCTACGGGCAGCGGCGGGGCGTCTGACGGGCGGGACCGTCAGCGGTCCGACGCGGCGTCCCGGTATGCCGTCAGCGTCGCCTCAGCGCAGGCCTGCCAGGTGAAGGCGGCCGCGTGGGCCCGTCGGGTCGCCGGTGTGCCGACGGGCTGCCCGAGGCTCGCCTCGACGGCCGAGAGGAACGCGCCGACCGAGCGCGGGTCGGCGTAGGAGGCCTGGTCGCCGAGGACCTCACGGGTCACCTCGAGGTCGGCGCAGACAACGGGCGTGCCGCAGGCGAGCGCCTCCAACGGCGGCAGCCCGAACCCCTCGTCGATCGAGGGGAAGAGCAGCGCACCGGCCCCGGCCACGACCTGCCTCAGCTGCTCGAGGGGCAGGTGTCCGGTGCGCCGGATCCGATCGTCAGGCAGGGCGCTCGTGTCGAGTGCGGCGCCCCATCCCCTGGCGCCGACGAGCACGAGCGGGGGCAGTTCCGTGCCCCGCTGGAGGGCCAGGCGGTAGGCCTCTATGAGGAGGGCAAGGTTCTTGCGCGGTTCCAGGGTCCCGACGGCGACGAGGTAGTCCGGGGGGAGGCCGAGGGCCGCGCGGAGTTCCGGCCCCGGGGCGCTCGCCGCAGCCCAGGCGGGGTCGACACCGAGCGGGGTGACGTGGATCCGTTCTGGGGCAACGGCATACGCGTCGCTGACCTGGTGGGCGACCGCCCGGCTCGGGGTGCACACGTGGACGCCACGGCCCAGGGCCAGGGGGACGAGCCGTCGGTAGGCCAGCGAGTCGGAGGTCACGGTGGCCGGGTTGCGCAGGTAGCCCAGGTCGTGGATCGTCACCACGCCTGCCGCGTGGCGCAATGGCGGGACGACGAAGTTCGTGCCGTGGAAAACCTCCACGGGCCCGGTGAGCAGCTCAACCGACGGGCCCGTCCCGGCCAGCCACGCCGCGCGCAGCACCCGGGCGGGCACCGGTCGGGCGCGCACCCGCACACTGGCCGGCAGGTGCGCCGCGAGGGCACCGGCGCCGCGGGCGGTGAAGGCCGTGGCGACGAGGTCGACGTCTGCGCCTGCGCCGGCGAGCCGGTCGAGGAGGTTGGCCGTGTAGGTGCCGATGCCGGTGCGGGGACCGAGCAGCGGGGTGGCGTCGATCGCGACCCTCACGCGGACGTCCCCGCGGGCGGGATGGGTCGCTGGGGGACACCACGCCACTCCCGCAGCACGCTGGCGCGCCGGGCGCGCGTGCTGGTCAGACGGACCCGCATCAGCTCTGGGGCCAGTCGCAGCGCCGACGCCAGGGCCCGGAGACGGACGGGAGGGGAAAAGACCGCATCGTCCGGCACTGGCCTGCCCAGGAGTCGCGTCATGATGAGTGAGGCGGTGGTGAGGACGAACCGGCAGGTCTGCGCCAGAGTGAAACCGGGCGGCGCACACCGGGCCAGGGTGAGCAGCCGGTTGCGCTCGGTGTGGAAGGCGAAGGACGGCGACCCCGGCTCGGAGCTGGCTGCGTGCCGGTGGTGGACGACGGCGGTGGGGCAGTAGGCGATCGTCCACCCCGCGAGCCGGAGCCGCCACGACAGGTCGGTGTCCTCGTAGTACATGAAGTAGCGGGGCTCGATCCCGCCGACGGCCTTGACCGCCAGGGTGCGGTAGACCCCCGCGCCCCCGGACGCGGCGAAGACCTCGACGGGCTCGTCGAAGATTTCGCCGTCGGGCTCGCCCAGCCCGCGGTCGGCGCCGTAGCCGGTGGGCAGGAGCAGGACCCCGGCGTTGTTGATCGTGCCGGCGACGTCGGTCAGGAGCATCCGGGAGCTCACCGCCGCGACCCCCGGGTGCGCGCCCAGGTATGCCGTCGCCTCGCGCAGCCAGGTGGGGTCGGCCTCCGCGTCGTTGTTGAGCAGCGCGAGGTAGCGGGTCTCCACCTGGCCCAGGACGGCGGCGACACCACCGGCGAATCCGGTGTTCGTGGCCAGCTCGACCAGCGCCACCTCCGGGTGCCGGTCCCGGAGGAGCTCGGCCGTGCCGTCGGTGGAGGCGTTGTCGACGACGACCACCCGGTGCGCCGCGGTCTGGGTCCTCAGCGAGGCCAGGCAGGCCTCAATGAGGTGACGGCCCTGCCAGGTGATGACGACGACGGTGACGTCCGGCGACGGCGACCCGGCACCGGACCACCCGGCACCGGACGGGCCGGGCGCCACTAGGCCGATGTGCTGGCGGGGGGGTCAGCCACGGCGGTGCTGATGACCGCCGCGCCCTCCACGTCGGCCACCTGGTCGCCGTGGATCCGCAGGCCGGTGACCTCGGCGAGGGCCAGCTGGTGCCCACCGGCCTGGACGACGAAGCGCAGCGTCACGTTACCGGCGAGCGCCGGGAGCGAGTGGAGGCGCCACGACACCTGTGACCGCCCTCCGGAGCGAGCAGGTTCGTCGCGCGGGACGGGCAGCTCCTGGGGCTGGACGAGCGCGACGGTCTCGTCGCCGCTGGCAAAGCTCAGCTCGAGGTGGGTGTCCTCGGGGAGCTCGTCGGGCACGAGCCAGTCGATGGTCGCCAGGAACAGCGCCTCGGCGCCGCTCTCGAACACCTCGGGGGTCAGGGACGTGCTGGGATCCACGAGCACGGCCGAGGAGACCTGGGCGGCGCCCTCGTCGCGGCGCTCCACGGAGTCGACCCCGAGCAGGTGGTTGAGGCGCTTGACCGTCTCCTTGGGCGGCCCGTCGAAGAGGATGCGGCCACGGTTGAGCAAGACCGCCCGCGTGCACAGGGACGTGATCTGGCCCGAGGCGTGCGAGACGAAGAGGATCGTCTTGCCCTGTTGCTGGAAGAGGCGGATGCGGTCGATGCACTTGTTCTGGAACGCGGCGTCACCGACGGACAGGACCTCGTCGACGATGAGGATGTCGGGGTCGATGTGCACAGCGACCGAGAACCCCAGCCGGACGTACATGCCCGACGAGTAGTGCTTGACGGGGTTATCGATGAACTCGCCCAGCTCGCTGAACTCGACGATCTCGTCGAACAGCCGGTCGGTCTCGGCCTTGGGCACGCCGAGCAGGGCCGAGTTGAGGTAGACGTTCTCGCGTCCGGTCAGCTCGCCGTCGAAGCCCGCACCGAGCTCGAGGAGGGAGGCGACGCGGCCGTTGACCTCGACCTCGCCGGACGACGACCGCAGGATGCCCGAGAGGACCTTGAGCAAGGTGCTCTTGCCGGACCCGTTGGGGCCGGTGAGCCCCACCGTCTCGCCGCGGTGGACGACGAGGTCGATGTCGCGCAGCGCCCAGAAGTCGTCCTTGACCCCGTGCTCCCGCTTGACGATCCGCTCTTTGAGGCTCGTCGCGCGGCGCTGGTGGCGGGTGAACCTCTTGCTGACGTTCGACGCCCGGATGAGGGGCTCGTCGCGCTCGGGGAGGGAGCTCGACGGGGTGGGGCGGGTCCCGGGGGTGTCGGTCGTGGTCACAGCTCCTCCGCGAAGTCCTTGGACAGCCGCCGGAACTGCCACAGTCCGAGGGCGAAGATCGACGCCGACACGACGAACCCGATGCCCAGCACGCCGAGGTAGAAGAAGTTGGAGTCGCTGGCGAGCAGGAGGTCGCCGGAGGTGGGATAACGGACCACGCCGTAGAGGGCGCGTTGGAAGCTGACGACAACACCGGCCATCGGGTTGAGGTAGTAGAGCAGCTGTGCGGTCCCCCCGAGCATGTTGTGGACCAGGCTGGCGGGATAGATGATCGGCGTCAGCCACATCCACGCGAACATCAGGACCTCGAGGATGTGCTGCGTGTCCCTGAGGCGGACCGTCGTGGCAGCCACGAACAGCCCGAGTCCCACCGTGAGCGTGAGGACCACGATCAGGGCCGGGATGAGCAGCAGGACCTCCTTGCGCAACGGCGCGAAGCCGAAGAGGAACAGGGCGGCGAGGAACACGACGAACTGGAGCGCCACCTGCGCCGCGGCGAAGCCGATCGAGGCCAGCGGGAGCGCGGTGTGGGGGAACGGGACCTTCTTGACCAGACCGGCGTTGGCGAGGATCGACGTGGAGGCACCCATGACGCCCATGGTGAAGAAGCTCCAGATCAACAGGCCCGACATGAGGAAGAACCCGAAGACGGGGACCGGTGACTTGAAGACGAACTGGAAGACGAAGGAGTAGACGGCGAGCAGCAGGATGGGGTTGGCCAGGGACCAGACGAACCCCATGCTCGAGCCCTGGTACTTGACCCGGAGGTCCTTGCGGACGAGCTGGACGATGAGGGCAGTCGTGAGCCGGGTCTGCTCCCTGCTGCGAGTGCTCGCGGGTCTCATCCAGTCCTCTCCGGCCAGCCCTGGTGGTGTGGCCGCCCTAGGATACCGGGTGACCGGTCGGGTCCTGTCGCGCGCGCCGCCGCGGTGTGGCGCGGGCGCCAGCCGCCCGGACGGACGCCCAGGGGAGGAGCCGACAGCGTGGCAGAGCCACAGGTGGGAGAGCCTCGGTGGGAGGCGCCACTACAGGTGCGGGTCGTCGCGGCCCAGGTGTGTGCGGCGGTCCCCGGTGGTACGGGCCGCTACACCGAGGAGCTCCTCCGGGCGCTGGCAGCGGTGTCGCCGGTGGGCGCCGTGCTCGATGCGGTCGCCCCGCTGCCGTGCCGGGCCGCCCGGTCCCTGCCGGTGCCGGTGCGCTCGATGCACCTCCCCGACCGGGCCATCGCCCGACTCTGGGAGCGCGGTCTGCCACCTCGTCCCGCCCGCTGCGGGGTCGTCCACGCACCGACCCTCCTCGTGCCTGCGCGCAGTTCCCGCTACCGGCTCGTCGTCACGATCCACGACGTCGTCCCCTGGACGCATCCCGAGACCCTCACCTCGCGGGGTGTGGCGTTCCACCGGCGGATGGGTGAACGAGCCGCCCGGGACGCGGCGATCATCGTCACGCCGACCGAGGCTGTCGCCGCTGCGGTCCGTCGGGTGCTCGACCCCCGTGCACCGGTGGTCGCGGTGCACTCGGGGGTCTCGGCGGCGCCGGCCCCCCCCGACTCCGCCGCTCGGCGGGACGCCCTCGGGGCGGGCGAGCCCTACGTCCTGTTCGTGGGGACGGCTGAGCCGCGCAAGGGCCTCGACCTGCTCGTGGAGGCGATGCGCAGCCCGGACCTCGCCGGGCTGCGGCTCGTCGTGGCGGGTCCATCCGGGTGGGGGGACGTGCGGGTCGCCGACCTCGCCCGCGCGGCCGGTGTCGGCGGGCGCGTCCTGGTGACCGGCCGGGTGTCGGACCCCGATCTCGCCTCCCTCTACGCGGGGGCGAGGGTGCTGGCCATGCCGAGCCGGGCCGAGGGCTTCGGGTTCCCGGTCGTCGAGGCGATGGCGCACGGCATACCCGTCGTCACCAGCGACGACCCGGCGCTGGTCGAGGTGGGCGGGGGCGCCACCCTCGTCGCACCCGTCGGGGACGTCGACGCCCTCAGCGTGGGCCTCGCGGCAGCAGCAGCCGACGGAGCGCCGCGAGACGCCCTGGTGGCGAGGGGGGTCACCCGAGTGGAGCACTTCAGCTGGGTGTCCACGGCGCGGGAGATGTGGTCGCTCTATGCGCGGGCCGTCGGCGGCGACTGAGCCGCGACACGCCCAGGGAACTGAAATCCGCGTTTATCCCAATATTAGCCGATATCGTTCTATTTGGGGCATAATGGCTTCTCGTGCTGAACATGTTGCAGAAGGGGCGCCTGAGGGTGCCGTGGCGCGGTCGGATCTCGCGTCTGGTCATCGGAGCCCTGGTTCTGACGGGCGGGCTCGTCACGGCGAGCGCGGGCGCAGCGAGCGCCGAGGAGGTCTTCGTCCGCCCGGCCAACGGCGTGTGGACGATCAGCGGACACGGGTTCGGCCACGGCCGGGGGATGTCCCAGTGGGGGGCCTACGGGGCGGCGACCCTGGGGAAGTCCTACCAGCAGATCCTCGCCGGCTACTACCCCGGCACGACCGCCGCGTCCGTGGCGAACGACCCCATCCGAGTGCGCCTGAGCGGCGCCGACACGGCGAGCCTGCGGGTCAGCCGCACCGACGGCCTGACGGTCGTGGAGAGCACCGGGGCCCGCACCGCGCTGCCGGTCGACCGGGACCAGTGGCGGGTCCTGCCGTCGGCCGCCGGCCTGCAGCTGCAGGGCCTGCTCGGCGGTGCGTGGAGCGCGTTCCCCCTCGGCCCGTCGACGGGCTCGAGCACGTCGCTGCGTTTCGAGGGGACCTCGGGGTTGCTCCGCGTCTGGCGCGCAGACAACACCTCCATCGCCTACCGTGGCGCGGTCTCGGCGCTGCCCGCCGGGACGGGCGCAGTCAGCACGGTCCTCACCCTCCCGCTCGAGTCCTACCTGCTGGGGGTCGTCCCGCACGAGAGTCCGGCGTCGTGGCCCGGCGCGGCACTGCAGTCGCAGAGCGTGGCGGCGAGGACGTATGCCGTCTCGGCCGTGCGACGCAGCGGCTCGGCCGCCTCCGACATCTGCGACACGACGTCCTGCCAGGTGTTCTCGGGCACGACGTCCTACACCGCCAGCGGCGCCGCGACGGCCCTGGAGTACGCCAGCACCGACGCTGCGGTGGCGGCGACGTCCGGAGTCGTCCTCACCTACCAGGGCGCGATGGCCTTCACCGAGTTCTCGGCCTCCAACGGCGGCTGGTCGTCCGCCGGCGGCCAGCCCTATCTCCCGGCCCAGGCCGACCCGTGGGACGGCGCGGCCCCCGGCGACTCCGTGCACTCGTGGCGGGCCTCCCTGCCCGCCTCGTCCCTCGAGGCCAGCAACCCCTCCATCGGCACGCTGCAGCGGCTCGTCGTCACCGGCCGTGACGGCAACGGCGAGTGGGGTGGGCGGGTGACCAGCGTGCGCCTCGAGGGCAGCGCCGGATCCGTGACCACCACCGGCGCCGCCATCAGGAACGCCCGGCCCTACCCGTCCTACGGCGACGGCCTGCGCTCGACCTGGTGGACCGTGGACGACGTCCCGCCGATCGGCTCGTTCGACGGGGCGAGCTATGTCGGCGGCTCGACGGTCCGGGCGTCGGGGTGGGCCCTCGACCCCAACACCCCCGACCCGGTCACGGTCCACGTCACCGTGGATGGCGCCCTGGTGGCCGCCGGCATGGCGGCCTCCTCCCGGCCCGACGTCGGGGCGGCCTACCCCGGCCTCGGCAACAACCACGGCTTCGACCTCGCGGTCCCGGTCGGCGGTGGGTCCCACGAGGTCTGCGTCCACGCCCTGAACAGCGGTGCCACTGTCTACTCGCAGCGGCTGGCCTGTCGAGCGGTCGCCCCGCCCGGACCGGGCGTGCCGGCCCAGCTCCTCGCGGGGGCGCCGTCCGTCGTGTCCGCCAACGCCGGGTTCTGGTTGAGCATGCAGGGCGACGGGAATGTCGTCGTCTACGACTCCACCGGCCGGGCCCGGTGGGCCACCATGACCAGCGTCCCGGGTGCCTACCTGCGGGTCCAGTCCGACGGCAACGTCGTGCTCTACGACCCCCAGGGACTGGCGCTGTGGACGACGGGCGTTTACAGCCCCGGGGCGGCGCTCCGGCTGCAGGACGACGGCAACCTCGTGCTCTACGCCGCCTCCGGTGCCCCGCTGTGGGACAGCTCCGGCTTCACCCGCCACGCGGGCACGTTCTTCGCGCCGAAGCGTCCGGTGCCCTCACTGGCCTCCGGCGCGAGCGTCTCGTCATACCGGGGTGGCTCCACCCTGACGATGCAGACGAGCGGCAACCTGGTCCTCACCGCCGCCTCGGGCGCTCGCATCTGGGCGAGCGGGAGCCAGACACCCGGCGCGACGCTGAAGGCGCAGAGTGACGGCAACGTCGTCATCTACGCGCCGTCGGGCAAGCCGGTCTGGCACACGAACCTCTACAGCCCGGGCGACCACCTCGTCCTCCAGGACGACGGCAACCTTGTCGTTTACGACGCGGCCGGACGACCGCTGTGGGACTCCAACGGCTTCACGGGCCACCCGGCGGTGCTGGTGCCTTGAGTCCGAGCGCCTGGAGGGGCAGGGCTACGCAAGTCACGCCTTCGAAGGCGCTCCCCCGACGAGCAGGGCCCACGTCTGCGCGGCATACGTGTCCCAGGTCCGTTCCGGACGGGCAACAGCTTCGGCGCGCAGTCGTGC
>NZ_JBKJPP010000203.1:0-3201 GCF_046595215.1 Lapillicoccus sp.
ACGGCACGTTCGCCAAGCGGTTCATCGACGACCAGGAAGCCGGCGCACCGGAGTTCACGGCCCTGCGCAAGAAGGGTGCCGAGCACCCGATCGAGGCGACCGGCAAGGAGCTGCGCGGCCTGATGAGCTGGATCAAGGACAGCGACAGCGACTACGTCGAGGGCTCCGCCGCGCGCTGACCTCCCCGCCCATTCCCGAGCAGGTATGCCGGCCGGTCACCCTCGCGGGTGGCCGGCCGGCGCCGTGCTGGGCGTCCACAGCTCCTCAGGTGAGGACTTGTGGACGGGGGGGCCACCGCCAGCGAAGGCGGACCCGGCGGGGTGAGGGGGTGCCGCCGGGTCCGCCGGTCTATTTCAGGGCGAGGTAGGCGTCGATGTCGACCTTGTTGCCCGCGGACGCCGGGTTCCTCGCACTGAGGACTGTCACCTTGATGGTGTGCGGATTGACGCTGCCCAGGTTGGTCGCCTGCCACACGATGGTGGCGGGCTGCGGTGTCGCGGAGTACAGGTCGACGGTCTGGGCGGGACCGCCGTCCACCGAGACGCTGGCCATGCCACGGTCCGGTCCGGTGGTCGAGACCCACGCCACCGTGGATCCGGCCAGTCCGCTGCTGTTCTGGGCGAAGGCACCGGCGGTGCTCGACTCCTGGACCGAGCCGTTGTAGGCGCCGGACAGGGTCACCCCACTCCATCCGCCGTTGAAGCTGAACCCGCCGGTGTTGTCGGTCGCTGGGGCGGAGAAGGCCGCGGCGGTCGCATAGGCACCGAACGCCCCTGAGGCGTTGGTTGCCCGCACCTGGTAGCGGTAGGTCGTGACCGTCGACTGGTTCGTCGGGCTGGGTCGCACGTTGACCGTCGCCGAGGTGGCGGCGCAGGCCGCTGCCTGCGTGCATCCGGCGATGTCGAAGAAGCTGCCGCCGTTGATCGACTGCTGCAGCTCGTAACCGGTGGCGTTGGAGCTGCCGGTCCAGGTGAGGCGCACCGGGACCACGGTCAGTGACACCGGTCCTGAGGGGGTGGTCAACGACGCGGTCGGCGCCGTCGTGGTCGGGGCGACCGCCCCTGCAGTGACCGCGAAGGTGTAGACCCTGCTCACCGAGCTGGTCGCCGCAGCGTCCAGGGCCCGCACCGTGAAGGTGTAGGTGCCGTCGGCGACGCCCGGGTACGTCGTCGGGGACGTGCAGGCACTGAACGCGTCGGGTGCACCCGAGGCCACCAGGCTGCACTGGAAGGTCCACCCGGCGGCCTGGGCCTTGCGGAAGGTGAAGCTCTCACTCGAGGTGAGCGAGGGGTTGGCCGGGTTGGCGGTCAGCACCGGCGCGGTCGCGTCGAGCAGGAACGTGCGGGTGGCTGAGCCGATCGGTGCCCCGGTGGCGTCCGCGGCGTTGACCGTGAACGTCCAGGACCCGTCGGGGGTGGCGGGGTAGGCAACCGGTGAGGTGCAGGCGGTGAAATCCGCTGCGGTGGGCAGCCCGGCCGTCCTGGCGCACGTGAAAGTGGCGCCGGTGACATTGGGGGCCGAGAACGCGAACGTCGGGTTGGTGTCCGCTGAGGGGTTGGCCGGTGAGCTGGCGATGACGACCGCGCCGATGGTGTAGCTCTGGGTGGCCACCGCCGAGGTGTTGCCAGCGGTGTCGATGCCGATGTAGTTCAGCGTGGTGCTGGCTGCGATCGGAATTGGCCCGGTGTAGGCGGTGCTGGCCGCGGTCGGGGCAGACCCGTCGGTGGTGTAGTGGATGATCGCCGCCTCGTTGGCGCTCAACGTCACCGACTGCGCGCCCAGGTAGGACCCTCCCGGCGGTGTCGCGCTGAGCACGGGTGCCACCGTGTCGATGGTGAGCGTGGCGTTCGCCGGCGCGCTGAGGTTGCCGGCCAGGTCGACGCCTTGCACCGAGAAGGTGTAGGTGCCGTCGGGCTGGGCGGGGTAGGTCTGCGGCGAGCCGCAGGTGGAGTATGCCGTCGCGCCGGTGCTCAGCGAGCACTTGAACGTGGTGGACGCCTTGGAGGAGGTGAAGGTGAACGAGGGGGTGTTCACCGTGGTCGGGCTTGTCGGCGACGAGGTGACGGCCACCACGGGGACCACCGTGTCGATGGTGAAGCCGTAGGCCGCGGGGGTGCTGGTCGTCCCTGCGCCGTCGACGGCGCGGACCTTGAACGTCCACGGGCCGTCAACGAGGGGACCGAACGCCTGCCCGGAGGTGCAGGCGGTGAAGGAGTCCGCGGTGGCGGGAGTCGTGGTCGGGACCACCGAGCACTGGTAGGTCACGCCTGCGGTCACGGACGCGAACGTGAAGGTGGGGCTGGGGTTGTTGCTCGGGTTGCCGGGCTTGCCGGTCAGCGCGGGCTGGGCCGGCCCGGTGGCGCCGACGTTGACCTTCCACACGTGTGCCGCGTTGTTCGGCGGCGCCAGCACGTTCGGGTTGTCCCAGACGTAGACGTTGCCGGCGGTGTCGAGGCTCAGACCGAACGCGAAGGCGTAGGGCTGCTGGGTGGCGTCAGGGTTGACCCCGACCGCGGTGAACGGGACCAGGTCGCCGGTGCTGATGGTGTACTTCTGGACGGTGGTGGTGCTGCTGGCCGTCCCGGGCGGGGGTGGGGAGGACATCCACAGGTGGTCGATGCCATCGGTGGCGAATCCCTTGGGCCCACGCACGTTCAGCAGCAGGATCGGGGAACAGCCGCCGGGGACGCAGGCGCCCACGTTGTACAGGGTGTCCACGCCCTTGTTGTCACCCACGTACAGGTCCGAGGTGGCGGGGAAGCCCCCGGCAGCGGGGTTGACCACGATGCCGAGCCCGAAGACCGGCACGTCGCGGGTGGTGTTTGCGAGGAAGTCCACGCCCTGGGTGGTGGTGTCGGCCGCAGAAGCGTTCGGGACCCGGGCGATCTGGGTGTTGGCGCCGATCCTGCGGGTCCGGAAACCGACGTAGAGCGCATCGGTCAGGGGGTCCCGGGCGACAGCGTCGGCGCGCTGTCCGTCCAGGCCCAGG
This sequence comes from Lapillicoccus sp., assembly GCF_046595215.1. Classification (NCBI taxonomy): domain Bacteria; kingdom Bacillati; phylum Actinomycetota; class Actinomycetes; order Micrococcales; family Intrasporangiaceae; genus Lapillicoccus; species Lapillicoccus sp. Next base: position 2,990 of record NZ_JBKJPP010000203.1, read on the forward strand.
CCGGTCCCGACCAGCCCCGCAGCGATCACCTGGGGGTTGGCCAGGGTCTCGGTGGCCGGGTCGAAGCTGAACCGCACCACACCCACGCTCTTTGAACCGCCGTCGGCGACGTAGAGCAGCTGACGTCCGGGGTCGTAGCTGGACTGCTCGGGCTTGAGCAGGCCGCCGGCGGTGGCGCCGACCTTGCAGGTGCTGAGGTTCTCGTGGGTCAG
>NZ_JBKJPP010000121.1:0-2893 GCF_046595215.1 Lapillicoccus sp.
GTCATCGGGCAGACCGCGCGGCGGTCTCCATCTCGGCGATGTCGGACTCGTGCAGTTCGCCGAGGTGCCGGAACACGATGGCCCCGGTGGAGTCGAGCACGAACGTGATCGGCACCCCGGGCACGTGCAGGCCGGCCAGAAGGGCTGCGCTCGGGTCGGACACGTTGGGGTAATGGACCTGCATCTGCGCCAGGAACGCCCACGCCGCGCCCGGGTCGTCCTTCACGTCAACCCCCAGGAACCCGGTTGCCGGGGCGAGCCGGGCGGCTGAGGCTCGCAGCCGCGGCATCTCCGTGCGGCACGGCGCGCACCAGGACGCCCACACGTTCACCACGGTCGGTCGGCCGTGGCCCGCGGCCATGTCCACCGCCGGCCCGGCCCCCAGGCACGTCAGCTGCAGTTGCGGGAGCCGATCACCGCCGCTGGCGGGCACGGAGGCGGGACATGGCTCCAACGGCACCTTCACGACCGGTTGGGCCGGACCCTCATCTGGTGGTCCGTTACCGAGGCCGGGCGCGGCCGAGGCGGCCGCATCGGCTGCGGCGGCCTGCTCGGCGAGGTTCGGGGTACCGCACCCGGCGAACAGGGACACGCCGAGCAGCGCCACCGCAAGGGCGGCCCCACGGCGTCCGCGACACGCCCTCCATTGCACTGTCACCGTAATCCACCCTTCACCCTGCGGCCGGCGATGGCCAGGTTCGTCCTTCTCACCACCTTCAGTACTATGTTGCCTAGTATCAACTATCGTCCCACGTAGTGTCGCCGCCCGATTGCGCAGCCAGGAGTTGACCCGATGGACCTACTGCTTGGCACCACCCTTTTCGCCTCTTTCCTCGGCGGTGTGGTCGCCCTGCTCGCGCCGTGCTGCGTCTCGGTGATGCTGCCGGCCTACTTCGCCTCCACCTTCCAACGGCGCACCCAGATCGTCGGCATGACGCTGGTCTTCGCGACCGGGGTCGCCACCATCATCTTGCCCATCGCGCTCGGCGCGTCGGCCCTGTCCGGACTGGTCTCCGGGCAGCACACCGTGGTCTTCACCGTCGGAGGATTGGCCATGCTGGTTATGGGCGCCGCGATGCTGCTCGGGGTCAAGTTCATGCTGCCGATGCCCGCCATGCGCGGCGGCGCCGGGCACGGCCTCGGTTCGGTGTACGGGCTGGGCGTCTTCTCGGGGGCCGCGTCCGCCTGCTGCGCCCCTGTCCTGGCCGGGGTGGCGGCGGTCTCGGGGGCGGCCGCGTCCTTCCCGGCAGCCCTGGCCATCGGGGTGGCCTACGTGTTCGGGATGGTCGCCCCGCTCAGCGCCCTCGCCGTGGTCTGGGACCGGCGCGACTGGGGCCAGGCGAGGCTGCTGGCCGGCCGCACCGTGACCTGGCGCCTGGCCGGACGGCGCAGGGACGTCCCCGTGCCGGCGGTGATCTCCGGCGGGCTGCTGCTGGCGATGGGGGTGCTCACGATGGTCCTGGCCTTCCGTGGGCCCTCGATGGCCACGGATGGGTGGCAGGTGCGGGTCTCGGCCGCCCTGACCCACACGGCCACGATCGTGCGCGAGCGGCTCGCCTGGATCCCCGGCCCGGTGCTGTCGGCGCTGGTGATCGGCGCACTCGCCTACCTGGTGGTTCGGGCGGTCCGAGCCCGCCGGCCAGATGCACGGTCCGCCACATCGACGGAGACCCAGGACAGCACGACGACCCGGCCCCTAGACACCGCAGACCCCGCAACGGCGTCGTCCGGCCGCACCCCGCACACCCCACTCACCCTTGACGACCGGCCAACCCCGGCCGACGACGGAGCCGTCCCCCCGGAGCGGCCCGACAAGCCGCACCAGCCCGCTGACGCCACCCCCCAGGAGAGCCGCCGATGAGACCCAACCGCCCCACCAAGGGACACCCAGCGCAGACAGCGCAGACAGCGCGAGCAGCTTCGAGCACGGCGGCTCGGCGGGGCAAGATCGCCGACGGGCCCAACACCCGGCGGTCCGTACCCTGGTTGACGGTCGTCGTCGCCGTCGTCGTCCTGGTGGTCATCGGCGCCCTGTACGTGGCCTTCCGGGACAGCACCGGAAACGCCCCGGCTGGCAAGAGCGGCGCCTACCAGGTCGGCACCCCAAGCGTCGGTGCCGCCGCGCCCGGCTTCACGCTGCCCGCCACGTCCGGTGCTCCCGTCAGCCTGAGCTCCCTGCAGGGCAAGACCGTCCTGCTGTACTTTCATGAGGGCCTGGGCTGCCAGCCCTGTTGGGACCAGATCCGCGACCTGGACGCCGCCGCCAGCCAGCTGAAGGCTGCCGGGGTCGACAAGCTGCTGAGCATCACCTCCGGACCGGTCGACCTGATCGCCCAGAAGATGGCCGACGACAAGCTGACCGCGACGGCGCTGGCCGACACCGACCTGTCGGTCTCTCGGACGTACAACGCCAACCAGTTCGGCATGATGGGCACCGACCGGGACGGGCACAGCTTCATCCTCGTCGGCCCCGACGGTCGGATCCAGTGGCGCGCCGACTACGGCGGCGCCCCCAAATACACCATGTATGTGCCCGTCGACCGGATGCTGGCCGACCTCAAGGCGGGGCGGGCCGCGGGATGACCAGCCAGCGAGCACCACGCCCCAAGGCCGCGGAGGTCACCCTGCTGACCCAACCGGACTGTTCCCTGTGCAAGCAGGCCAAGACCGTCCTGACCCGGCTCGTCGACGAGCGGCTCGTCACCGTCCGCGAGGTCGACCTGGCAGACCCCGAGGGACGGGATCTGGCCATCCGGCACGCCGTACTCTTCGCCCCCGGAGTACTCGTTGACGGGCAGCCCTTCAGCTACGGCCGCCTCTCCGAGAAGAAACTACGCCGACAGCTGGCCCGGAGCGGGGCCCCGACGCCAACATGAGCACGAAGATCGACCCG
>NZ_JBKJPP010000007.1:0-30876 GCF_046595215.1 Lapillicoccus sp.
TGCCCGCGAGGGGGGACCCGACCTCGACGGTGGCCGTGAAGTCGCTGAAGGTGCCGCGGACCTTGGCCACCATGAGGTGACGGGCGGTGAAGGACAGCTCGCTGTGGCTGGGGTCGATGGTCCAGGTGCCGGGGGTGAGATCGTTGAGGCTGGCCATGTCGGGGTGCTCCTTGGAGTGCGGAATCGATAGACTCGTGGGGTGCTGCCGGGGGCCGGTGGCTCCTGACGCTGACGGATCAGCTAAGTTGAATATTAAATCATCCACGACTGCGTGACAAGGCGAGACGACATGGTGGCTTCCCACGAGCCGAGGTGGCTCAGCGAGGGCGAGCAGGACTCCTGGCGGGCCTACCTGCGCGGCAGCCGGATGCTCGAGGAGGCGCTCGACAGGGACCTGCAGGTCCTCGGTCTGCAGCTGAGCGAGTACGAGATCATCTCCATGCTCTCGGAGACCCCGCGCCAGCGATTGCGGATGTCGGAGCTGGCCGCCATCGTCGTGCAGTCCCGCAGCCGGCTCACCCACACTGCGACGCGCCTCGAGAAGCGGGGCTGGGTCACCCGTGAGCCCTGCGAGTTCGACCGCCGCGGCGTGGAGCTCGTGCTGACCAAGGAGGGCGCCAAGCGGGTCCTCAAGGCCTCGATCGCCCACGTCGAAAGCGTCCAGCGCCACCTGCTGGACGTCATGACCCCCGAGCAGCTCACGGCCCTCGGCGAGGCGATGGCACTCGTGCGGGACGCCCTGTCCGAGCCGCGCGACGCCGCCCTGGGCGCGGACTGCGACGAGGTCCGGAGCGCGTAAGAACCACTCAGGTCCCGCTGCGACAATGGCGCCATGAGCTTCACGGCATACCCCTTCGAGGCCCCGGCCTCCGCGGCCCTGTTCGAGCGAGCCCTCGAGGTCATCCCCGGCGGGGTCAACTCGCCGGTCCGGGCCTTCCGCGCGGTGGGTGGGACGGCGCGTTTCATGCGCGAGGCGCAGGGCCCCTGGCTCACCGACGTCGACGGCCGTCGTTACGTCGACCTGATCTGCTCGTGGGGCCCGATGATCCTCGGCCACACCCACCCCGACGTCCTCGCGGCCGTGAGGGAGGCGGCTGGACACGGGTTCAGCTTCGGCACGCCGTCCGAGAACGAGGTGCTCCTCGCGGCCGAGATCGTCGACCGCGTCGAGCCGGTCGACCAGGTGCGGCTCGTCAACAGCGGCACCGAGGCGACGATGACCGCGATCCGGCTGGCGCGGGGGTTCACCAGCCGCTCGGTGATCGTCAAGTTTGCCGGGTGCTACCACGGACACGTGGATTCCCTTCTCGCAGCCGCGGGTTCGGGCGCCGCGACGTTCGGTCTGCCTGACTCGGCTGGCGTATCCGCAGCGGCTGCGGCAGAGACGATCGTGCTGCCCTACAACGACCTTGCGGCCATCGAGGCCGCCTTCGCGGAGCGGGGGAGCGAGATCGCTGCCGTCATCACCGAGGCCTCGCCCGGCAACATGGGCGTCGTGCCGCCGGCGCCGGGGTTCACCGAGGGCCTGCGCCGCATCACCCGCCAGCACGGGGCGCTGCTGATCTCCGACGAGGTGATGACGGGCTTCCGCTGCTCCCGCTCCGGTTGGTACGGGCTCGAGGGCCCGTATGCCGCGGGCGCGCCTGACCTCTTCACCTTCGGCAAGGTCATGGGCGGCGGCTTCCCTGCTGCGGCCTTCGGGGGTCGGGCGGACATCATGGCGATGATCTCGCCCGTCGGGCCGGTCTACCAGGCGGGCACGCTCTCGGGGAACCCCGTCGCGACGGCCGCCGGCCTGGCCACCCTGCGGGGGTGCACCGACGAGGTCTACGACCGGCTCGACGTCGTCAGCACGACCATCGCCGACGCGGTGCGCACCGAGCTGACGTCGGCAGGCGTGCCGCACGTCATCCAGTGGGCCGGCTCGATGTTCAGCGTCTTCTTCCGCGACGGGGCGGCGACGAACTACGACGAGGCGAAGGCCCAGTCGACGGGGGCCTTCGCGGCCTTCTTCCATTCGATGCTCAGCCAGGGCGTCCACCTGCCGCCGAGCGCCTTCGAGTCGTGGTTCGTCAGCGCCGCGCACGACGACGAGGCGCTCTCGGTGGTCCTCGACGCGATCCCCGAGGCGGCCCGGGCCGCCGCCTCCACGTTTGCGATAATCGAGTCATGACTGCTCCCGAGCGCACCATCGTCCACCTCATGCGGCACGGTGAGGTGAACAACCCCGAGGGCGTCCTCTACGGCAGGCTCCCGGACTTCCACCTCTCCGAACTCGGCCGCGAGATGGCCGAGCAGGTGGCTCGCCACCTGTCGGACCACGACGTCGTGCGGGTCATCGCCTCGTCGCTGGAACGGGCCCAGGAGACGGCCGTGTCGATCGCCGCCGCGCACGACGTGGCGGTCACCACCGACGACCGGGTCATCGAGGCGGGCAACCACTTCGAGGGCCTGACGTTCGGCGTCGGGGACGGCGCCCTCTCGAAGCCGATGCACTGGTCAAAGCTGATCAACCCGATCAAGCCGAGCTGGGGCGAGCCCTATGCAGAGATCGCCGCCCGGATGGTCCACGCCATCAGCGACGCCCGGGTCCAGGCCCGCGGCCACGAGGCGGTCATCGTCTCCCACCAGCTGCCCGTCTGGACCGTCCGCAACAAGCTCGAGGGCAAGCGCCTCTGGCACGACCCCCGCAAGCGGGAGTGCTCGCTGGCCTCGCTGACCTCGCTCGAGTTCCTCGACGACGACCTCCAGTCGCTCACCTACAGCGAGCCGGCTGCTGGGCTGCTCGAGCGCGCCCAGAAGAAGGCCGGCGCGTGAGCGGACGCCGGCGCCGCCCGTCCGGCCGAGGTCGCCCGGTGACCAGGGCTGCCCTCGCGGGGTTCGTCGTCGTCGCCCTCGTCGGGCTCGGCGCGTGCTCCACGGACGCCAACTCCGTTGCGGAGCAGGCGAAAGCCGGCGACAACAAGGGCTATGTCGCCGGCGACGGCCGGGTCCAGCAGGTCGCCGCGGCCCAGCGCGGCGCCCCTGTCGTCCTGTCCGGCACGACCCTCGAGGGCCAGCCCTGGTCGATGGCCGCGGATGCGGCCGGCAAGGTGGTCGTCGTCAACGTCTGGGGCTCGTGGTGCCCACCGTGTGTCGAGGAGCAGCCCCACCTCCAGGAGGTCTGGAGCAGCATGCTCGCCGCGAAGAAGCCCGTCGCGTTCATCGGGATCGACACCAAGGAGAGCGCCAGCACCGGGCTGGCCTTCGTGAAGGCCAACGGCGTCAGCTATCCCTCGATCAGCAACGACGCGACCCAGGGCCAGCCGATGCTCGCCCTGCAGGGCAAGGCCTCGGCGACCCCGTCGACGCTGGTCCTCGACTCCCGGGGCCGGATCGCCGCCCGGGTCCTCGGGGCGACGACCGTGAGCACGCTCACAGCTCTCATCGACGACGTCCTCACCGAGCAGACCTGAGCAAGCCACCGTGCTGACCCTCGCTGACGGTTCGACGATTGCCTCCGGTGCCCTTCCGGTGGCCGCGCTCATCGCGCTCGCCGCCGGGCTGGTCTCGTTCGCCTCGCCGTGCGTCCTGCCGCTGGTCCCCGGGTTCCTCGGCTACGTGACCGGCCTGTCGGACGTCGCGGTCCAGGAGCGACGGCGTTCGCGACTGCTCCTGGGGGCCCTGCTCTTCGTCCTCGGCTTCTCTGGCGTCTTCACCGTCACCATCGTCACGGCCTCGGCCCTGAGTCTCGCCCTGCGCGAGCACCAGGACCTGCTCGTGCGCCTCGGCGGCGGCGTCGTGATCGTGCTCGCCCTCGTGTTCCTCGGGGTCGGCGGCCGGTTCGGCTCCCAGCGCGAGCTCAAGCTCACCTGGAAGCCTGCGACCGGGCTCGCCGGGGCGCCGCTGCTGGGGGCGGTCTTCGCCCTGGGCTGGGCGCCGTGCACCGGGCCGACCCTTGGCGCGATCCTCGCCCTGACCACGCCGCTCGGCGGTGACGACGCCGTCGGCCGCGGTGTCGTGCTCGCCGCGGCATACTGCCTCGGCCTCGGGGTGCCCTTCCTGCTGCTCGCCGCCGGATGGTCACGCGCGGGCCGCGCGAGCGACTGGCTGCGGCGCCATGTCCGTGGCGTCCAACTGGCCGGCGGCTCGTTGCTGCTCATCGTGGGGGCCCTCATGGTCAGTGGTCTGTGGGTCGCCTGGACGGCGTGGCTGCAGGCCCACCTCGTCACCGGCTTCGTGACGGTGCTGTGATGGTGATCGACACCAGGCGCGAGCCGATCACTCAGCCGAGGCTCGGTCCGGTCGGCTGGGCCCGATGGGCCTGGCGCAACCTCACCTCGATGCGCACGGCGCTGTTCCTGCTGCTGCTGCTCTCCGTCGGGGCGGTCCCCGGCTCGATCTTTCCCCAGCGCTCGATCGACGCAGGCCGGGTCGCCGACTACCTGGCCACCCACGAGACGACCGGTCCGTGGCTCGACCGGCTCGGCTTCTTCGACGTCTACGCCTCGGTGTGGTTCTCGGCCATCTACCTGCTGCTCGTGGTCTCCCTCATCGGGTGCATCGTGCCCCGCAGCCGGATCCACTGGCGCACCCTGCGCGCAAAGCCGCCCCGCGCGCCCCAGCGCCTGTCCCGTCTCGACGAGCACGTCGAGCTGGTGTATGCCGGGACCCCGGCCGAGGCGCTCGCAGCGGCCCGCAAAACGTTGCGGCGAAAGCGTTTTCGCGTGGCGTCCCATGACGACGAGTCGGTCAGCGCCGAGAGCGGATACCTGCGTGAGACGGGCAACCTCGTCTTCCACGTGGCGCTCTGCGTCATCATCGTCGGGATCGCGATCGGCCACCTCTTCGGTTGGCGGGGCGACGTCATCCTGCCCGCCGGCAGCAGCTTCTCGTCGACGCTGACGACCTACGACACCTTCCTGCCCGGGCCGATGGTCGACCCCGAGGCCCTGCCGCCGTTCACCATCAACCTCGACAAGATGGACGTCCGGTTCGAGAACCGCGTCGGCGGTTCGCAGCTGGGCGCGCCGCGCAGCTTCGAGGCGAGCGTCACGACGACCGAGAAGCCGGGGGACAAGCCGCAACAGCACGTCCTCAGCCCCAACAACCCCGTCACCCTCGGTGGGGCGGACGTCTTCCTCCTCGGCAACGGCTACGCGCCCGTGGTGACGTTCAAGGACGCCAAGGGCCAGATCCTCTACCGCCAGGCCACGCCGTTCCTCGCACAGGACAACAACTACAAGTCGGTCGGGGCGGTCAAGGTCGGCGCGGCCCGGCCGAAGGGGCTCGCCTTCAGCGGCTTCTTCCTCCCGACGGCCGAGCCGACCTACGCCAACGGGCCGATCTCGATGTTCCCCGACCTGGGCGACCCCGAGCTCGCCCTGTCGATCTGGGAGGGCGACCTCTACCCCGGGGGCCGGCCCCAGTCGGTCTACACGCTCAACACCTCCCAGCTGACCCAGGTGACCAAGGACGACGGGAAGCCGCTGCTGATCAGGCTCAAGCCGGGCCAGACCTTCGAGCTGCCCGGGGGCCGGGGCACGCTCACCTTTGACTCCGTCGAGAGGTTCGCCGGACTCTCGACCCGCGTCGACCCCGGCAAGGAGCTCACCCTTGTCGCAGCGCTGGCCACCCTGCTGGGCCTCGTCGCGTCGCTGTTGGTGCGCCGCCGGCGGGTCTTCGTCCGCGTTACCCCCGCCCCGGCCGGCACGGCCGGCGCCACGGCCGTCCGCGAAGCCGGCGCCACGGCCGTCCGCGAAGCCGGAGCGGGCTCGGGGGGGACCGATTCCGACGCGGTGCACCCGCCGCGTACCGTGGTCACCATCGGAGGCGTGGCCAAGAACGCCGATCCCGGTCTCGCCTCGCTGCTGCAACAGCTGCGCGACGAGCTGACGCAAAGGAATTGAGACGGATGCCATCGACCATCCTCGTGGGCTACTCCAACCTCGCGTTGTACTCCGCCATGGCGGTTTTCACCATCGCGATGCTGCTGTTCGCCTTCCACCTCGCGGCCCTCGGCCCGGTCAAGGTGGAGCGCTCGGCCACGAAGCGCGAGCGCGAGCTCGTCGGCGCCCCCACCACCACCCCTCTTACTCCCGCCCCGGTGGGGGCAGAAACGCACAGCGGGGAGTGCGACAGCACCCCCACCGAGGGTGTGGTCGGGGGCGACGACCTCACGGCGTCGCCCCGGGCCCGCAAGCTCGCGGGGGTGGCCCTGTCGCTGTCCTGGCTGGGGACGCTCGTCCTCATCGCGTCGGTCGCCATGCGTGGCCTGGCCGTCATGCGCCCGCCCTGGGGCAACATGTTCGAGTTTGCCACCGCCGGTGCCGCGGCCACGGCCCTCGCCTACTGCGCGCTGGCCCGCCGCCGCAACTGGGAGTGGCTGGGCATCTTCGTCATCGGCCCGGTGCTGCTGACCCTCGGCCTGGCCCTCTTCGCCTTCTACACCGAGGCCGCCGAGCTGCTGCCGGCTCTCAAGAGCGTCTGGCTCGTCATCCACGTGATCGTGGCGATCCTCGCCGTCGGCATCTTCACCATCGCGTTCTCGGTCGGGGTCGTCTACCTCATCCGCAGGCGCCGGGAGGAGAACCCGCCCGAGAAGCCCAACTTCATGGAGACGCTGCCCTCCTCCACCCAGCTGGAGCGCACGGCATACGGGCTCAACATGGTCGGCTTCATCCTGTGGACCTTTACGCTCATCGCGGGGGCGATCTGGGCACAGAAGGCGTGGAGCGCCTACTGGACGTGGGACCCAAAGGAGGTCTGGACCTTCGTCATCTGGGTCGTCTACGCCGCCTACATGCACGCCCGCGCCACGGCCGGGTGGGAGCCGAGGAAGGCGATGGGCATCGCGCTGGCGGGCTTTGCCTGCATCCTGGTCAACTTCATGGTCGTCAACGTGTTCTTCGTCGGCCTGCACTCCTACTCCGGCCTGAAGTAGGCGCGCCCATGGTGAGGTACACCCTGCTGCGGCTGATGATCTTCTTCGCCTGCCTGCTGGCTTTCTGGCTCCTCGGACTGCGTAACCAGGACCAGCAGGTCTTCCTGCTGCTGGCCTCGGCGCTCACGTCGATCGTGCTGTCCTACTTCTTCCTGCGCCGCGAGCGCGACCAGTTCTCGGAGAGGATCGCGGCGCGGATCGAGCGGCGCAACGCGGCCCGGCAGGGCGCTGAAGGAGTTGACGAGGAGGCCGAGGACGCCGAGCTCGACCAGAAGTAGCCCGCGTCGGGGTCCTGGAGGCGGAGTCCCGGAGGCGGGGTCAGCGAGAGGGTGCTCAAGGGAGCAGGGCCGCGCTGCCGATGCCGAGGGCAAGCAGGAGCGACCAGACGAGCTGGAACTGGCCCGTTCGGGCGAGCACGGGCACGAGCGCCCGCCCGGTCGCGCCGGAGCGCAACACCTCGATGAGGGGATGGGCCAGCAGGTATGCCGCGAGGGCCACGAGCGCGGTCGGGCTCACCACCGCGCAGCCCGCGACGGTGAGCACCGACACGAGGACGAGCCCGTAGTAGAGGCGCCGGGTGCCCTCGTCGCCCAGGCGGACCGCGAGGGTGCGCTTGCCGCTCTCGGCATCGGTGGGGATGTCGCGCAGGTTGTTGGCGACGAGGATGGCCGATGCGAGGGCCCCGACGCCGACGGCACCGAGCAGGCCGCTCCAGCTGAGCCGGCCGGCCTGGGTGTACATCGTGCCGAGGGTCGCGACGAGCCCGAAGAAGACGAAGACGAAGACCTCACCGAGGCCGCGGTAGCCGTAGGGGTTCTTGCCGCCGGTGTAGTGCCAGGCCGCGACGACGCAGGCCGCCCCGATCGGCAGCATCAGCCACGCCTGGCTCAGGGCGACGAGCGCGAACCCGAAGAGGCCGGCGAGGAAGAAGCTGACCATCGCCGCGACCTTGACGTTGGACGGCTCCGCGAGCCCCTGACCGACCAACCGGATCGGACCGAGCCGCACCTCGTCGGTCCCGCGGATCCCGTCGGAGTAGTCGTTGGCGTAGTTGACGCCGATCTGCAGGCACAAGGACACCACGAGCGCGAGGAGGGCGTAGCCCCACGTGGTGCGGTTCAGGGCATAGGCCGCGCCCGTGCCGACGGCAACGGGGGAGACGGCGACGGGCAGGGTGCGGGGGCGAGCGCCCTGCACCCACTGCGAGAGCGTGGCCATCAGGAACTTTCGATGCGTGGGACGGTGGTGCCTCAGAGGTTACGCAGGAAGTCCGGGTCGTCCTCGGGGCCACGCGGTCCGGTGCGGGGCCGTTTGCCCGGAGGCAGCGTCCGCCGGGAGCCCGCAAGGATCCAGGCGGCGGGGCCGGCCCATGGGACGACGATGATGACCACGATCCACGCGAGCTTGGGCAGGTGCAGGATGCGGTCCTGGGTGGTCTGAACGCAGTCCATCAGCGCGTAGATCACCAGCCCGATGGCGGCGACCGTCAGCAGTACGCGAAGCATCAGCCCGTCCTTCCCACGTCTGTCTCCAGTGTCTCATCGAAGGCTGCGACGAGCGCGCGCCGGTCGGGCTTGCCCGGCCCGCGCGATGGAAGGGCATCCAGGACGAGGAGGCGCTGCGGCAGGGCGTGGTCGGGGAGTATGCCGCGCAGCGCCGAGCGCACGTCCCGCACCGAGAGCGGCGGGGCACCGGCGCGCAGGGTCACCGCGGCGGACACGGCCTGGCCCCACGTCGGGTGGGAGCTGCCCACCACGACGGCGTCGCGCACCCCCGGGACGTAGCGGACGATCGCGTCCTCGACGGCGCCCGGCGCGACCTTGAGCCCGCCGGTGTTGATGAGGTCGTCGGCCCTCCCGCGGATGGTGAGGCAGCCCGAGTCGTCGAGCTCGCCCAGGTCGTCGGTCCGAAACCAACGCGTGCCGTCGGCGTCGACCCGGAAGACGTCGTCGCTGAGCCGGGCGTTGCCGAGGTAGCCGTGCGCCACCGTCGGGCCTCCGAGCACGACGTGCTGCTCGTTGTCGATGTGGATCTGGCTCACCGGCAGCGGGGACCCGTTGTAGACACACCCCCCGGCTGTCTCGCTCATGCCGTAGGTCCGGGCGAGACGGACTCCGGCCCGTTCCGCGGCGAGGACGACGGAGGTGCCGGTGGCCGCCCCCCCGACGAGGACCCAGTCGTAGGAGGCCAGTGCCACGGTCGCCGCCGGGTCCTCGAGGAGTCTGGACACCTGGGTGGGCACGAGGGCCGTGTAGCGCGGCCCTCGGGCGCGGGCGGTGAGCGTCCGCGTCGCCGCGACGAAGCCGTCGGCGGTGAAGCCGCCCGAGAGGTCGAGGACGCCCGGCTCGGTGCCGGCCACGACCGAGCGGACGAGGACCTGCATCCCGGCGACGTGGTGGGCGGGCAGGGCCAGCAGCCAGGTGCCCGAGCCGCCCAGGACCTGGTGGGTGGCGGTCGCGGAGGAGACGAGGTTGTCGACGGTGAGCAGCGCAAGCTTGACGTGACCGGTCGAACCGGAGGTGCCGAGCGCCAGGGCCAGGGCGTCCGGCAACGGGCCCCGGTCGTCCGGGAGGACGGGGACCGGCGCGTCCGCGGCATACGGGCGCAGCGGGCTGCTGCCGGCAAGGGCCTCCTCGAGCCGGCCGAGGACGTCGAGGACACCGACGCCGCTCGGGACGGGAAGTGGCCGCAGTGCCGACATGCGCTCAGGGTACGTCGTGGGCGGGGGTGGGCCGCCGGCGGTCTTACGGCCTTCGGGTCATCGACAGCACGTCGAGGGCTTCGTCGAGCTGGGCTTCGGTGAGTCGGCCGTCGGTGACGAACCCCTCGTCGAGGACCACCTCGCGAATCGTCTTGCCCTCCTTGAGCGCTCGCTTGGCAACGGCCGCGGCGTTCTCGTAGCCGAGGTAGCGGTTCAGCGGCGTGACGATGGCGGGGGAGGACTCGGCCAGCGCGCGCGCGTGGTCCTCGTGGGCGGTGATGCCGTCGACGCACCGGTCCGCAAGGACCCGGCTCGAGGCGGCGAGGAGACGGATCGACTCGAGCACGTTGCGGGCCATCACCGGCATCATGACATTGAGCTCGAAGCTGCCGGACGCTCCCGCGAAGGCGATCGCCGCGTCGTTGCCGATGACCTGGGCGCAGGCCATGACCGTCGCCTCGCAGATGACGGGGTTGACCTTGCCGGGCATGATCGACGAGCCCGGTTGCAGGTCGGGGATGGCGATCTCGCCGAGTCCGGCGCGTGGTCCGGAGCCCATCCACCGCAGGTCGTTGCAGACCTTGACCAGTCCGACGGCGATCGTCCGCAGCACGCCGGTCGCCTCCACGAGCCCGTCGCGCGTTCCCTGCGCCTCGAAGTGGTTGCGGGCCTCGGTCAGCGGCAGGCCCGTCTCATCGGCGAGGAGCCGGATGACGGTGGCAGCAAAGCCTTTCGGCGTGTTGATCCCGGTCCCGACGGCCGTGCCGCCGAGGGGGAGCTCCGCGATCCGGGGGAGGGACGCCTCGACGCGCTCCACGGCATACCTGAGGGTGGCGGCGTAGCCGCCGAACTCCTGCCCGAGCGTGACCGGCGTCGCGTCCATGAGGTGGGTGCGGCCGGCCTTGACGACGGTGTCGAACTCGGCGGCCTTGCGCTCGAGCGACTCCGCGAGGTGGGTCAGGGCGGGGGCGAGGTCGCCGACGAGGGCTGCCGTCGTCGCGAGGTGGATGGCGCTCGGGAAGACGTCGTTGCTGCTCTGCGAGGCGTTGACGTGGTCATTGGGGTGGACCGGCGACCCGAGGGCCCGTGTCGCCAGGGTGGCGATGACCTCGTTGGCGTTCATGTTGCTCGACGTGCCCGAGCCGGTCTGGAAGGTGTCGATGGGGAACTCGGTGTCGTGCTTGCCTGCTGCGACCTCGTCGGCCGCCGTGACGATGGCGGCGGCGAGGTCGGCGTCGACGACGCCGAGGTCCGCGTTGACCCGGGCGGCCGCGCCCTTGATCCGGCCGAGCGCCGCGATGAGGGCGGGCTCGATCGGGGTCCCGGAGATGGGGAAGTTCTCGACCGCCCGCTGGGTCTGCGCCTGCCAGAGGGCGTCGCGCGGCACCCGGACCTCACCCATGGTGTCGTGCTCGATCCGGTATGCCGTGTCGCCGCCGCTCGTGGTCGGCTCGCTGTTGATCATGCCCCCAGTGTGCCCTCTTTGGTCCGCGACCCGGGCTGCGCGATTGCTCGTCGCCGAACCAAGGGCGCCGGCGAGCTGGGGCCCTGTTGACGTTGGTTCACGAGCCGGCAGCGACTCGTTGTAGCCGAAAGCCCGGACACGTCCGCGGACATGGCGTGTGGGGGCGCGCGGCCTGGCTCGGCCAGGGGCGCCCCGCAGCAAGGTCCGCTGCGGTCAGGCAAGAACCTGTATGCGGATCGGGGATCTCCACCAGCGGGATGAACCCTGCTGCGTCAAAGCCGAGCCGGGCGATCTGCCACCCTGCGAGTGGGTGGACCCGTGCGTCGCTGGGATCCTGAGAGTGCTTGACCCGGCCCGACGCTCCAGGCGCGCGACCCACTCGGACTCGTGCGGACTTCTGCGGACTCTGTGCGGACCGCGGTCCACTAGAGCCCGTCTGAACAGCGCAAACGTGCCGATTCAGAAGTACCAGGGGAAGGGCGACCAGTCGGGCTCGCGCTTCTCGAGGAACTGGTCGCGGCCCTCGATCGCCTCGTCGGTCATGTAGGCCAGCCGGGTCGCCTCGCCGGCGAAGACCTGCTGTCCCATGAGCCCGTCGTCGAGCAGGTTGAACGCGAACTTGAGCATCCGCTGGGCCTGGGGCGACTTGCCCATGATCTCGCGGGCGACCTGCAGGGCGTCGCGCTCGAGGTTGGCGTGGTCGGCGACGATGTTGACGGCGCCCATCCGGTGCATGTCCTCGGCCGTGTAGATGCGCCCGAGGAAGAATATCTCGCGGGCGAACTTCTGGCCGACCATCTTCGCGAGGTAGGCCGAGCCGTAGCCGCCATCGAAGGAGCCGACGTCGGCGTCAGTCTGCTTGAAGCGGGCATGCTCTCGCGAGGCGATGGTCAGGTCGCAGATCACGTGCAGCGAGTGGCCCCCGCCGGCCGCCCAGCCGGGGACGACCGCCACGACGACCTTGGGCATCGTCCGGATGAGACGCTGGACCTCGAGGATGTGAAGACGCCCGCCCTGCGCCATGACCCGGGCCCTGTCGACGGTGTCGGCGGTCTCTCCCTCGGCATACTGGTAGCCCGACCGGCCGCGGATCCGCTGGTCGCCGCCGGAGCAGAACGACCATTTGCCGTCCTTGGGCGACGGGCCGTTGCCCGTGAGCAGCACGACACCCACGTCGGGGGACATGCGGGCGTGGTCGAGTGCCCGGTATAGCTCGTCGACCGTGTGCGGTCGGAAGGCGTTCAGGACGTCGGGGCGGTCGAAGGCGATCCTCACCGTGCCCAGCCCACGGGCCCGGTGGTAGGTGATGTCCGTGAAGTCGAACCCGGGCACGAGGTCCCACGCCGTCTCGTCGAAGATCGCGGACACCTGCTCCGGGCCCCGCCCAGTCTGTTCGTCGCTCACGGTGGTGAGGATAGTGCTGGCGTGAGTCCCCCGAGGCCCGCCTCAGCGTGGCGTTCTCAGGCCCCGACCCCGATGTCCGGCTCGAGGACCGACAGCCCGGGGAACCGGTTGAACCCCCGGTCGTAGGTCGCCAGGGTCGCGCCGTGCTCGAGCGCGAGCGCTGCGAGGAAGGCGTCGGGGACGTCGTTGCCGCGCAGCCCGAGGTGGTTCACGAGTCGGCTGAAGATCTCCCACCGGCGGTGGGTGGGCCGGATCTCCACGGCTGCGGGCGCGGCTCGGACCGCGTCGCAGAAGGCAAGTGCCGTGGCTGCCGTTGCCGGATGGCGCAGGGTGCGGTGGTTCGTGGCGATCCGGACGACGGCCGCCAGCACCTCGTCGGCGACGGCGATCGCCTCGGCGCCTTCCAGCGCCGTCGTCAACCAGGCACGAGCGTCGTCGTGCTGGGCGTAGTCCTGGCGAAACGCAAAGATGCAGACGTTCACGTCGAGCAGGATCACCGAAGATCGTTGTCCGCCAGGGCGTCGGCAAGCGCCTCCTTGTCGAGGATGTCGACCAGCGGTGGGTCACCGCGACGACCAGAGACCGGCAGATCGACCCGCACGTGGCCCGCCCGCGCGGCCTCCCGGCGGGCGATCAGCTCGCGGAGCGCCTCTTCCAGCACGGAGCCGACCGTGCGGTGACTCCGTGCCGCCATGGTCTTCGCCGTGGCGAGCAGGTCGTCGTCGATGGTCACCGTCGTGCGCATGGGTGCACGTTAGCATCACCACGACGCATCAAGATGCACAGGGCGGCCCCCGCGCGCTCCTCGCCCCGGGAGTCCCGTCGTAGAGTCGGGGTCATGCCGATCCCGGATTTCGTCGTGGCCCTGCGCGAGCGGGTGGGCACCATGTCGCTGTGGCTGCCGGGGGTGGCCGCGGTCGTGATCCGGGGCTCCGACGTGCTGCTCGTCCGGCGTGTCGACAACGGGGAGTGGAGCCCGGTCACCGGCATCGTCGACCCTGGAGAGGAGCCCGCGGTGGCGGCGGTGCGCGAGGTGCTCGAGGAGGCCTGCGTCGTCGCCCGCGCCGAGCGGCTCGTCTGGGTCAGCGTCGGCACGCCGATCATCCACGCCAACGGTGACCTCGCGCAGTACCTCGAACACACCTTCCGGTGCACCTGGGTGAGCGGCGAACCCGCCGTGGGGGACGACGAGTCGACCGACGCCGGCTGGTATCCCCTCGACGCCCTACCGCAGATGTCCGCCCGCAACCGCGATCGCATCGCCCATGCCGTCGAGAACCGCCCCGAAGCGCAGTTCGTCCGATGAGCCTCCCGGATCTCGACGACCTCCTGGCCGGCCTGCGGGTCGTGAGCATCCCCATGCGCGTGCCCTTCCGGGGCGTCGCGCACCGGGAGGCTGCCCTCGTGCAGGGACCCGCCGGGTGGGGGGAGTTCTCGCCGTTCCTCGAGTACGCCCCGCAGGAGGCGTCCCGCTGGCTCGCCTCGGCGATCGAGGCGGCCTGGCAGGGGTGGCCGGCTCCGGTGCGGGACCGGGTGCCCGTCAACGCGACGGTCCCCGCCGTCTCGGCCGAGGAGGTGGCGGGGGTGCTCGCCCGTTACGACGGCTGTCGGACGGTCAAGGTCAAGGTCGCCGAGCGGGGCCAGTCCCTCGCCGACGACGTATGCCGGGTCGCGGCGGTCCGCGACGTCATGGGGGCAGACGCCCGGATCCGGGTCGATGCGAACGGCGGGTGGGACGTGGAACAGGCGGTGACGGCGCTCGGTGCGCTCGCGGCATACGGGCTGGAGTATGCGGAGCAGCCGTGCGCCTCGGTGGAGCAGCTGACGCAGCTGCGGATCGCCTTGGTGCGCAAGGGGGTCGACGTGCTCATCGCCGCGGACGAGTCGATCCGCAAGGCCGAGGACCCGCTCCGGGTCGTTCGCGAGCAGGCCGCCGACATCATTGTCGTCAAGGTCGCGCCGCTCGGAGGCGTGCGCCGGGCCCTGGACATCGCCCAGGCATGCGGACTGCCGACAGTGGTCTCCTCGGCACTCGACACCTCCGTCGGGATCGCCGCTGGAGCGGCCCTCGCCGCTGCGCTGCCGGCTTTGCCATACGCCTGCGGGCTCGCCACGGTGGAGTTGCTGGCCGACGACGTGGCGCGGCCGTCAGTCGTGCCGGTCGACGGCTCGATCGGTGTCGGGCCGCCGGCGGTCGACGAGTCACTCGTCGACGCGCTCGCTGCGTCGGGCGAGCGGACGCAGTGGTGGCGTGACCGCATGACCGCCTGCTACGCCGCCCTGGCACGGCAGGCCCGCCAGCTCGACCCGTCAACCTCGCCCCGACAAGCGGGAGGTCAGGTGGGCGGGAGAGGATGAGCCATGCTCAAGGTCTGTCTCAACGGCGACCGGCCCTCCCACGAAAGGGTGCCGGTGACGCCCGCGCAGGTCGCCGAGGCTGCCCTGGCCGCGGTGGACGCAGGGGCGTGCGCGATCCACGTCCACCCCCGGGGCGACCTCGGCCGGGAGTCGCTCGACGCCCAGTTGATCCTGGTGAGCCTCGCCGCGATCCGGGAGCTCGTCCCCGGGGTCCCGGTCGGCGTGAGCACCCACGCGGGGATCTGCCCGGACCCCGCCGAGCGGCTGGCGCTGGTCAGACGGTGGCCGGGCCCTGGGGACGGCGGCCCGGACTTCGTCAGCGTCAACTGGCACGAGAGCGGAGCGGTTGAGCTGGCCGGCACCTTGCGGGCCCGCGGGATCGGCGTCGAGGCGGGACTCTTCACCCCGACTGCGGCCTCCGAGTTCATCGCCACCCGTTGGGCGTGGCAGGTCGAGCGCGTCCTCGTCGAGACGCTCCCGGGCCACACCCCCGGCAGCAACGGGGTCTGGGCGGTCGAGCGCATCCTGACGGCTCTGGGGAGGCAGCCGGCCCCGGTGCTCGTCCACGGTCAGGAACGGTGGACCTGGCCGGTCCTGCGGTGGGCCCAGGAGCACGGCTATGACACCCGGATCGGCCTGGAGGACACCCTGCTCGACGAGGTCGGGCTGAGGGTCCGGACCAACACAGAGCTGGTCACCGCAGCGCTCGCGGACCGCCGCCGCTGAGCGCAGTGCGGCAACGCGGGGGCAGCCCGGCAACGGGGGCCCTTGTGGGGAAGGTTGACCACACCATGATGTGGTCAACCTTCCCCATCGGCGGACCGGAGGGCGCTGCCGTCAGGGGCGGGCGCCGACGTCAGCCCCGGCTGGCGGCCTGGCGCTTGAGCTCGGCCTTGGCGAGGGCGTTCTTGTGCACCTCGTCCGGGCCGTCCGCGAACCGCAGCGACCGGATGCCCGCGAAGGCGTGCGCGAGGGGGAAGTCCTGCCCCAGGCCCGCGGCCCCGTGCGCCTGGATCGCCCTGTCGAGGATCCACTCCACGGTCTGTGGCGTCGCGATCTTGATCGCCTGGATCTCCGTGTGGGCACCCTTGTTGCCGACGGTGTCCATCAGCCACGCGGTCTTGAGCACCAACAGGCGCAGCTGCTCGAGACGCACCCGGGACTCGGCGATCCAGTCGCGGATGACGCCCTGCTCCGACAGGGGCCGACCGAAGGCGACCCGTTCGCTGACCCGCTGGCACATCAGCTCGACGGCACGCTCGGCCACCCCGATGGAGCGCATGCAGTGGTGGATCCGCCCGGGACCGAGGCGGGCCTGCGCGATGGCGAACCCGTCCCCCTCGCCGCCGATGAGGTTGCTCGTGGGCACCCGCACACCGTGGAACTCCAGCTCGGCGTGGCCACCGTGGTCGTGGTCGTCGTAACCGAGCACCGTCATGCCCCGCTTGACCTCGAGCCCCTCGGCGTCGCGGGGCACGATGATCATGCTCTGCTGGCGGTGCCGGTCGGCTGACGGGTCGGTCTTGCCCATGACGATGAGCAGCGAGGCGTCGGGGTTCATCGCGCCGGTGATCCACCACTTGCGCCCGGTGACGACGTAGTCATCGCCGTCCCGCTCGATCCGGGTGCCGATGTTGGTGGCGTCCGACGATGCCACATCCGGCTCGGTCATCGCGAAGGCGGAGCGGATCTCCGCGCGCAGCAACGGTTGCAGCCACTGCTCCTGCTGCTCGGGGGTGCCGAAGGTCTCGAGGACCTCCATGTTGCCGGTGTCGGGCGCGGCGCAGTTGAGGGCCGCCGGGGCGAGCGAGATCGAGCGTCCGGTGATCTCCGCCAGGGGCGCGTACTGCAGGTTCGTCAGCCCGGCGCCGCCCTCGCCCGGCAGGAACGCGTTCCACAGCCCCCGCGCCCGGGCCTCCTCGCGCAGCGACTGCAGCACCGGCACCTGCGTCCAGGCCCACCGGTCGTCCAGCGCGTCGAGCTGCTCGGAGAAGACCGTCTCGGCCGGGTGGACGTGGCTGTCCATGAAGCCGAGCAGCGACTCTCGCAGCTCCTCCGTGCGGGCGTCGTGGGCGAAGTCCATCAGTGCTCCTTCATGGAGTCGAGGCCGAGGGCGAGCAGGGGCTCGACCATCGCACCGATCTGGCTGAAACCCTCGCCCACGGTCTGTCCGTGGACGTGGCGGTAGTGGATCCCCTCGAGGATCACGGCGAGCTTGAAACAGGCCAACGCCTCGTAGAACCCGAGGTGCGTCAGGTCGCGGTCGCTGCGGGCGCCGTAGCGGGCGACGACGTCGTCGCGCGAGACGAACCCCGGTGCTCTCGACGCCGTCGAGACCCCCGCGCCGAGCTCCAGGTCGGCGATCCGGTGGTAGGTCAGCAGCAGCGCGACGTCGGTGAGCGGGTCGCCGAGCGTCGCCATCTCCCAGTCGACCACGGCGCCGATCTCGTCACCCGGGTTCACCAGCAGGTTGTCGAGGCGGTAGTCGCCGTGGACGATGGCCGGCGCTGACTCTTGCGGCAGCCCTTCTCGCAGCAGTCGCTCCAGCTCGTCGGCCCCGACGAGATCCCTGCTGCGGGAGCTCGCCCGCTGCGCCCCCCAGCGCCGCACCTGCCGCGCGAGGAACCCCTGTGGCCGGCCGAAGTCGGCCAGCCCGACCGACGCGGGCACCACGTCGTGCAGGTCTGCCAGGGTGTCGACCATCCGCTCGCCGATGGCCCGGGTGCGTTCTGCTCCCAGCGCTTCGAGCTCCTCGACAGCTCGGTAGGGGATACCGTCGACGAGCTCCATGACGTAGAACGGGGCGCCGATGACAGCGGCGTCCGCGCAGACGGCATACATCTCGGGGACCGGGACTGCCGTCTTCAGCAGCGCGGCCATGACGCGGTGCTCGCGGACCATGTCGTGCGCCGTCGCGAGGACGTGACCGAGCGGGGGCCGGCGCACGATGACCGAGCCGGTGCCGTCGGTGACGACGTAGGTGAGGTTGGATTTGCCGCCCGCGATCACCTCCCCGGTGAGGGGCCCGGTGAGCAGACCGGGCGCCGCGTCGGCCAGCCACGTTTCGAGCGCCACGAGATCGAGCCCGGGGGGCTGGGTGGCGGTCACGGGGTCTCCAGCTCCACCGTCGTATGCCGTGCTGACGCTGACGCGACGTAGGCGACGCGCCCGATCGTCGACCCGTCGGCGAGGCGCTGGACCCCGTCGGCGACGGCGTCGAGCGGGAGCCGTTCACTGACCAGGGGCGCGATCACGCGGCTGTCGACAAGGCGCGTCAGCTCGGCGTGGCACTCGCGCACGGCGCCGGGGTCCATCCGGGCGTAGAGGCCCCAGTGCAGCCCGAGCACGGAGTAGTTCTTGATCAGCGCATGGCTCAGGGCGGGCGTCTGGATGCTCCCACCGGCGAACCCGATGACGAGGATCCTGCCCTCGAAGGCGATGCACTTCGTCGAGCGCTCGTAGGTCTCGCCGCCGACCGGGTCGTAGACGACGTCGGCCCCCCGCCCCCCAGTGGCCTCCTTGACGACGGCGACGAAATCCTCGGTGTGCCGCTCGACCACGATGTCGGCGCCGAGCTCGCGGGCCACCGCGGCCTTGTCGGGTCCACCGACCACGCCGATCACCGTGGCGCCCGCAGCCTTGCCGAGCTGGACTGCGGCGCTGCCGACACCACCCGCGGCGGCGTGGACGAGCAGCGTCTCACCGGGCTGCAGGTGGGCCCGGCGGTGCAGCGCGAACCACCCGGTCTGGTAGCCGATGAAGAACCCGCCCGCCTGGGCGTCGTCGAGCCCTGCCGGAGCGGCAAAGCTGGCCTGCGCCTCCATCAGCGCCTCCTCGGCGAACCCGCCGTGGGGCAGGACCGACGCTCCGATGACCCTGTCGCCGACCGCGAACCCCGTTGAGCCGGAGCCGGTCTCGAGGACCTCACCACACAGCTCGACACCCGGGGTGAAGGGCAGGTCGGGACGCACCTGGTAGAGCCCGCGGCACATCAGGGCGTCCGGGAAGTTGGCCGCCGAGCCGAGGACCCGCACCCGCAGCTGTCCGGGTCCGGCGACCAGTTCGGGGACGTCCTCGAGGTGCATGACGTCCCGGGGTTCGCCGAGATCGCGCACCTGCCAAGCCTTCACGACCGGCTCCTTGTCGTCGCTGTGGGATCGGTCGTCGCTGTGGGTTCGAACGTCGCTGTGGGATCGGATGCGTCGAGCCTGGCCTGCAGCCGGCCCATGCCACCGAGCCACGCGTCGGGGTCGGCTGCCCGCAGCCGGAAGTAGTCGCCGACCTCGGGGTGGGGCAGGACGAGGAACTGGGTGCCTCCCAGCGCCGTCCACACGCACTCGGCGACGTCGTCCGGCTCGAGAGCGCCGTCGCGAGAAAGCAGCTCAGCCAGGGGGCCGGCCTGCTCGAGCATCCTGGTCCGCACCCCCTGCGGACAGACGGCCTGCACGACGACCCCCCGGTGGCCGTAGGTCGCCCGGAGCCACTCGGCGAACGCGACCGCTGCATGCTTCGAGACCGAGTAGGGAGCGCTGCCGAGCATCGTCAGCAGCCCGGCGGCAGACGCGGTGACCACGAAGCGGCCGCCGCCCTGCTCCAGCCACGTCGGCACCAGCAGCCGCGCGGCGCGGACGTGCGCCATGACGTTGACCTCGTGCGAGAGCGCCCAGTCGGACTCGGGCGACTCCAGCCCCCGCCCGGCCTCGACGCCGGCGTTGGCGAAGAACACGTCGATGGTGCCGAGGTGCTCTCGGGCGGCCGCGACGAGTGCCGCCGCGCCCTCCTCGCTGGCGCAGTCGCCGACGAAGGCGTGCACGCCCAGCTCGTCCGCCACCGCGGTCAGGGCGGGGTCGACGTCGCCCACGACGACGCGAAAACCTCCGCGCACCAACCGTTCCGCGATCGCCCGACCGATGCCGTGCGCGGCGCCGGTGACGACGGCCGTGGACCCCACGGCATACATCTCAGACCCCGCCCGTCAGGATCAGGCCGCCGTCGACGACCACCGTCTGACCCGTGACCCAGGCCGCGTCCGGGGACAGGAGGAAGGCGACGACGCTGGCGACGTCGTCAGGGACGCCGAGCCGCTTGAGGGGGTAGGCCGCGGCGACCTGCTCCTCGCGCCCCTCGTAGAGCGCCGTCGCGAAGGCGGTCTTGACCACGGCGGGGGCGACCGCGTTGACCCGGATCGTCGGGCCGAGCTCGACCGCGAGCTCCTCGGTGAGGTGCCCCAGCATCGCCTTGCTCGCGCCGTAGAAGCCGATGCCCGGTGCGGGCTTGAGCCCGGCAAGGGAGGAGACGTTGACGATCGCGCCACCGTGCTCGCCCAGCCAGGCGGCGTGGGCCTGCTGGACCCACGACAAGGCGGCGATGCAGTTGACCTCGACGATCTTGCGGGCCGCGTCGAGGTCGAGGCCTACGAGCGGACCGTAGACCGGGTTGATCCCCGTGTTGTTGACGAGCAGGTCGAGGCTGCCGAAGGTCTCGATGGTCTCGGCGATCGCGTTGCGTTGGTGGGCGAGGTCGTCGGCGCGGCCGGCCACGGCGATGGCGTGCTGTCGCCCGCCGAGCTGTTCGAGCGCCGCGTCGAGCGCCTCCTGCCTGCGGGCGGTGATGCAGACCTTCCCCCCCTCGTCGACGAGCCGCGAGGCGATGGCGAGGCCGATCCCCCGGCTTGCGCCGGTGACGATGGCCACCGTGCCCTCGAAGCGTGCCATCCGTGCCATGACTCTCCTCACCCGAAGTGCTCCGGTATGCCGTGGGGTCGCCTCGCGGGGAGCGAGGACTCCCCGGGCGGACGGCAGGCGACCCGGTCCCGGGGTTGAACTAAGCGCTTGCTTACCTTGGCGTACCCGGAGGTGCGGCGTCAACAGCCGCCGAGGTCAGCGCCCCGACGTGGAGGACGTCAGTGGCCGGGGTCGTGGCGCCCACCGCGACGGGGAAGGCGGCGCAGGATCGGGTCGAGCAGCTCACCGACCTCGCGGATCCGCAGGATCCACGCCATGAGGAGGTAGGCCACGCCGAACACGCCGCCCCCGACGACGAGCACGAGCACGGCTCCGGGCCGGCCGCTCACGAGCCCGTCGAACCCGAGGACCACGGGCCACGCGATGACGGCGGCGACCACCGAGGCGAGACCGATCCGCAGCCACGTGCGGGCGATCTCGCGCCCACCGAGGTGTCCGAGCCGCCGGCGGACCAACACCATCCCGAAGAGCGAGCTGAGGACGTTGCTCGCGACGATGCCGGCGCCGATGATCGCGACCGTGTGCTCGGGCCGGAACGCGAGCGTCACCACGGTGATCGTCGTCGCGGAGCCGGTGAGCACCAGCTGCTCCCAGAAGGCGGTGCGTCCGTCGTCGTGGGCGTAGAAGAACCGCTGGTTGAGCACGTCGATCCCGAAGGGCACGACGCCCAGGGCCATGGCGGCGAGCACCTGGGCGGTCGGCCGGATCTCGCCCGGGTCACGCGAGCTGAAGAGCAGCACCGTCACGGGCATGGCGAACGTCATCAGCCCGACGGATGCGGGCAGGGTGAGCGCGGTGGGGACGGTGAGGCCGCGCGCGTACTCCCGACGGAGCAGGGTCGTGTCTCCCTCGTGTGCGGCCCGCGAGATCCGCGGGTAGAGCGCCGTGATGATCGACAAAGCGACGAACGAGTGCGGGACCATGAAGACGAAGAGGGCGTTGGCGTAGACCAGCGGCCCGGGGATGAAGTGCTGCGCGGTCCCCGCGTCGGCGGCCCTGACCATGATGTTGGAGGCGATCAGGAACCCGAGCTGGCTGATGATGAGCCCGGCGAACGCCCACCCCGCCACCTTGGACGTCTGACCGAGGCCGACCCCTCTCAGGCCGAACCGCGGGGTCCACCGAAAGCCGCTGCGCCACAGGGGGATGACGAGGAAGATGGCCTGGACGGCGATGCTGAGGGTCGCGGTCCCGGCGAACAGCAGGACCATGGCCGGAGACCACTGGCCGGGGTCGATGTTGCCCTGGTAGAGGAGGATGAACGCCACGAGACCGATGATCTGCACGACGTTGGCCGCGGCCGGTGCCCAACCGAAGGCCGCGAACTGCCCCCTGGCGTTGAGCACCTGGCCGAGCACGGCATACAGGCCGTAGAAGAAGATCTGGGGGACGGTGAGGAACGCGAAGAGCGTCGCGAGGGACAACGCGTCCGGCTGCATCGCGCTGGCGTAGAGGCTGACGAGGAACCCCGCCCCGGCCGTGCACCCGATCGTGACGACGAGGAAGCCGAGGCCGGTCACGGTGAGGATGCGGTCGGTGAAGTCCCGCCCGCGGTCGGGGTTCGTCGCGGCCCTGACGAGCTGCGGCACGAGGATCGAGTTCAGCACCCCGCCGGCGATGATCATGTAGATGACGTTGGGCAGCGTGTTGGCAACCGAGAACGCGTTGCCGGTCAGGCCCGCACCGATCGCCGCGACGATGAGCGACTGGCGCACGACCCCGAGGATCCGCGAGGCGATGGTGCCACCAGCCATCACCATGCTCGAGCGGGCGATGCTCGGAGACGTCGTCACGTGCTCAATCCCTCACCAGGGCGGCGATGGCGGCCCCGTCGGCGCGTCGGTCGGCGCGGCTGACCCGGGCCTCGACGACGCGGATCCCGTGCGGGTCGAGGGCCAGGACGCGGCGCAGCTCCTCGGCCGTGGACACCCGCTCGTATGTCGTGTGGCTGGCCCGGCAGAGCGCCTCGACGTCGACGCCGTGGGGCGTGCCGAAGACCCGTTCGAACGCGGGCGCGTAGTCGGCAGAGCCCTGTTCGAGCCCGGTGAAGATCGAACCCCCGTCGTCGTTGACGACGACGAGCGTCAGGTCGGGGCGCGGCTCGTCGGGGCCGATGACCAGGCCGTTGCTGTCGTGGAGGAAGGTCAGGTCCCCGAGGACCGCGATGGTCCGCGAGGTCCTGCGCCGGCCCAGGGCGACCCCGATGGCGGTGGAGACGGTGCCGTCGATGCCGGCGAGCCCCCGGTTGCCGACGACGAACCGGTGCTCGTGAGGTGGGTAGGGGACGGTCATGAGGTCGAGGTCGCGGACCGGGTTGGACGAGCCGACGACGAGGGTGGCGTCGGGCGTGACGGCGGCCGCGACCTCGCGGGCCACGTGGAACGGGGTGAGGCCGGGCCGGGCATCCACCCAGTCGTCCAGCCGCGCGGACAGTGCGGCGTCGGCGTCCTGCCAGGCGCGCAGCCACTCGAGGTCGGTGTCGGTCGGGGGGACGTCCCGGTCGACCTCGGGGACGGCGTCGAGGTGGCGCGCGACGTGAGCGGGGTCGGTGACGATGCCGCCGGGTCCCGGCGCGGCGAGGACCTCGAGGTCCTCGCGGGAAATGAGCGCGGTGACCGGCCGCGACAGGGTGGGGTGGCCGAGGACGACGACCCGCTCGATGCCGGCGGCCAGCGCCGTGGCGAGCAGCAGGCGGTAGGTGCGGATCGCGTTTGCTCCCACCCGGGCCCCCGAGGTGGGCTCGGCGAGCAGCGGCCAGCCGGCCCGCTCGGCGAGGATCCGGGCGGGCGAGCCGGCGTCGTCACCCGCGACGACGACCGTGCGCGGACCCCGGGCGAGGACCTCGGCGCCGGGCGCGGATCCGCCGGGGCCGACGCCCGGGCCGGATCCCCGGGCCGACCTCGCTCCCGTCTCGGACCCCGACTCAGGGCTCGGAGCATCGCGGTTCCGTGCCGGAGAAGGGCGATCCGTCGATCCGGGAGCGGGCCACCAGGGGGCGTGCTCCGAGTCGGGGCCGCCGGGCAGCAGCGGCGGCGTGAGCTGGAGGTTGAGCTGGGACGGGCCCTCGCGGCGGCAGGCCGCCAGCACCGCGGCCTCGAGGGCGTCGTCCGACGTGTCAGGGGTCAGGTCTGTGCAGGGCGCAAAGGTCCCGAATATCCCGGCCTGCGCGGTCGTCTGGTTGGCCCCGCTGCCGCGCAGGTCGTCGGGGCGGTCGGCCGACACGACGACGACCTTCCGCCCGCTGTGGTGCGCCTCCATCACGGCGGGCAGGAGGTTGCCGACCGCCGTTCCCGACGTGGTCACCACGGCCACCGGGCGGCGCGAGCCGGTCGACAGCCCGAGGGCCAGGAAGCCGGCGGTGCGTTCGTCGATGCGCACGTGCAGCCGCACGTCGCCAGCGACGTCCGCGGCATACAGGGCGATGGCCAGTGGGGCCGAGCGCGAGCCCGGGGCGAGCACGATGTCGCGCACGCCCGCCGCCGCGAGGGTAGTGAGCAGGCGCACCGCACGCTCGGAGGAGGTCACGACCCCCGAGTATGCCGTGCTTCAGCCGCCTCCCCGGTCCCGCGCCGGCCCGACGTCGGCTGGCGACGGTGAAGCGCCGACCGGTGTGGCGGGGCTGCTCGATCTCGTCGACGGGGGCTGGCGCTCGCCCAAGGCCCGGCAACCGCCGGTCCGGGGGCTGCGGGGTATGCCGCGTGCCGAGGATGTATCTGATCCCCACCCGGGTGCGTCCTGCAGGATATGCGTCATGTCCCGCTCAGCGCCGTCCGCGACGGCCGGCGCCCCGACCGAACCGACCCACCCGACCGACCCGACCGCCGGGGCAGCCGTGCACTGCCGATGGGGAGCGGCAGCCGCTCCGGACGGCCGGCGGCGTCCCTCGGCCGAGCGGTCGACGCGCTCGACGTGGCGCTGCTCGAGACGATCCTGCTGGACACCACCGGCTCGACGGCCGGGCTGGACGCCGTCCCCGCGGGGCCAGGCCTGGCTCGGGTCTCCCTGTCCGGACCAGCCCAGCAGCTCGTGGCCCGCGTGGTCCTGGCGGGTGACCTGCTGACCGCCGAAACCTGGCTGCGGGCGCTGGCGCCGACCCTGGTGGCCGAGGTCCTTGCCGTCGTCGGCGAGGACTGGCTTGCCGAAGCCGAGATCGGGGTCGAGCTGATGGCCGCGGG
This sequence comes from Lapillicoccus sp., assembly GCF_046595215.1. Taxonomy (NCBI): domain Bacteria; kingdom Bacillati; phylum Actinomycetota; class Actinomycetes; order Micrococcales; family Intrasporangiaceae; genus Lapillicoccus; species Lapillicoccus sp. Next base: position 24,770 of record NZ_JBKJPP010000007.1, read on the forward strand.
ACGTCTGGACGACCTGTCAGAGCTGGTCCGGTCCGTGGAGAGGGGCCCCGTGCTGGTGGACACCCTCACCAGCATCGGCGACCTGCTGGCGCCGACGGTGCTCTCCCCGGCCTTCGTCGCCATCACCTGAGCGGGCTCCCCCCGGCCCGCTTGACCAGCCGCCGCTGAGCGCGTCCCGCATGGGGACGAACTTCGCATCGGACTCGGCCACCTCGGACTCGGGTTCCGACCCCGCGACGATGCCGCAGCCGGCATAGATCCACAGCGCGGTCGCCGCGTCGTCGACGAACTGGCCGCAGCGCAGCGCGATGCCCCACTCGCCGTCACCCGTCGCGTCCATCCACCCGACCGGCCCGGCGTAGCGTCCACGGTCCATGCCCTCGAGCTCGGCGATGAGCGCGACGGCGTCCGTCGTGGGAGTCCCGCCCACGGCTGCCGACGGGTGGAGCGAGGCGGCCAGGGCCAGGGAGGAGGCGTCGTCCGAGCTGACGCCGGCGACGTCCGTGGCGAGGTGCATGACGTTGCTCAGGTGCAGGACGAAGGGAGACTCGGGCACGTTCATCGACGAGCAGTGCGGGGCGAGGGCCTCGGCGACGGAGCGGACGGCGTACTCGTGCTCCTCGAGGTCCTTGCTCGAGCGCGCGAGCGAGCCGGCGAGAGCGAGGTCCTTGCCGTCGTCACCGGTGCGGCGGATCGTCCCGGCGAGCACCCGGGACGTCACGAGCCCCTTGTCGCGTCGCACGAGCAGCTCGGGGGTCGCTCCGACCAGCCCCCCGACCGAGAACGTCCAGGTGTTGTCGTAGCGCTGCGCGAGCTGGCGGAGGATCCACCGCGCGTCGACGGGCGAGGACGCCTCTACGCAGAGGTCGCGGGCGAGGACGACCTTGTCGAGGTCTCCGCGGGTGATCCGGGTAACCGCCTCGGCGACCACGCCGGCCCACTCGGTCGGGGAGAGCGCACCGTCGGAGAAGGACACGTCGTCCGGGGCCTCGGGCGGCGTCGTGGGGCCGACGACCGGGATCGGCCGCAGCTGCGGGTCCCGACTGGCCGTCGTGAGCCACCACCGGCCGCCACGGTGCCCGACGACGACCTCGGGGACGATGAACAGGGCCGCCTCCGCCGAGTCGTCGGCGAAGGGCACGGAGCCGAAGACCACGGGACCCGTGCCGGGGAGGCCGACCTCGTCCCGCACGACCGCGTGGCGGGCCGCGTTGCCCCACCAGGCCTGCGCCTCGGTGAACCGTTGCGGACCCCGCGCCGTGAAGGTCTCGGCCCGACCCCAGCCGACGAGTCCCTCACCGCGCCGGACCCAGGAAAGGATCTCGTCCGGGCCGAGCCCGCTGGGGATGAGTCCCAGGAGGGCGCCGGGGTCCTCGCAGGCCACGGTGCGCACCACGAGCGGCGCCCCGACGGGCGGCGCGGCGAGTTGCCGGTTGAGCGGGTCGGGCACCGGCTCGGGGTGCGGCTGCGGGAGCGTGGACATCGCGATCATGCTACGACTGACGACCGGGCATCCCGCCATGGATGTGGCCGGTCCCGCACCGGCGGTGCCGCTCCCGGATGGGCCTGCCGGACCCGGCACCCCAGCCGCGTGCGCCAGCGGGAGGTGCCGCCACGGCATACCGGAGGGTGAGCGAGGATGGGCACATGACCCGCGCCAGCCTCGACAAGCTCCCCTCGGACGTCGCGCAGATGTTCGACGAAGTCGCCGCGAAGTACGACCTGACCAACGACGTCCTGTCCCTCGGTCAGGACCGGTGGTGGCGTCGGGCGACGGTCAGGGCCGTCGGTGCCCAGCCCGGCGAGACCGTCCTGGACATCGCCGCCGGCACCGGCACGAGCTCCGAGCCCTTCGCCGACGCTGGCGTCAACGTGGTCCCCGGGGACTTCTCGCTCGGGATGCTGAAGGTGGGCCGACGGCGCCGGCCGGACCTCGGGTTCACTGCAGCGGACGCGATGCGCCTGCCCTTCGCTGACGGCTCCTTCGATGCCGTGACCATGTCGTTCGGGCTGCGGAACGTCTCAGACCCCCTCGGCGCCCTCGTCGAGTTCCACCGCGTCACCAGGCCCGGAGGGCGGCTCGTCGTGTGCGAGTTCAGCCAGCCGGTGAGCCCACCGGTGCGCGGGGTCTACCTGAACTACCTCATCCGGGCGCTGCCGGCGATCGCCCGCCGGGTCTCGTCCGACCCCGAGTCCTACGTCTACCTCGCGGAGTCGATCCGGGAGTGGCCGGACCAGCGCGAGCTGGCCCGATACCTCGAGGCGGCCGGCTGGGGCGACGTGTCCTGGCGCAACCTCACCGGCGGCATCGTCGCCCTCCACCGCGCTGTCAAGGACTGACCCTATCGGAGTCGGGGGAGTCCGGGGGGAGTCGGGGCGGCGTCGTCGCAGCGGAGGATTACACTTCGACACAAGTTCGTGAACCTCTTCACAAGCAGGCAGGTAGAGCCAGGACCATGAGCACCGAGACCGCCCCCGAGGCCTCCATGGGCCCCCCGACGCCCCCTGCGCGGGGGGAGTCCGCCGACGTGATCGTCGTCGGCGCGGGCCCCGGTGGCGCCGCGACCGCCGCCTACCTCGCGATGAGCGGTCTCGACGTGCTCCTGCTCGAGAAGACCCGCTTCCCCCGCGAGAAGGTGTGCGGTGACGGGCTGACGCCCCGAGCCGTCCGCGAGCTGGTCACCCTGGGCATCCCCACCCCCGAGGACGACGGCTGGATCAAGAACCACGGCCTGAGGATCATCGGCGGGGGCATGCGGCTGCAGCTCGACTGGCCCGACAACGCGGACTTCCCGCCCTACGGCCTGGTCCGGACCCGGATGGACTTCGACGACATCCTCGCCCGCCACGCGGTCAAGCACGGCGCCCGTCTCCTCGAGGCGACCAACGTCGTCGGCCCGATCACCGACGGGTCCGGCGCCATCGTCGGCGTGCGGGCCAGGGCGGTCGACGAGCAGGGCCGTTCCGGCGGCCCGGAGATCGGCTACCACGCGCCGCTCGTCATCGCCGCCGACGGCAACTCCTCGCGGCTGTCCCTGGCGATGGGCCGCGAGAAGCGGGACGACCGCCCCATGGGCGTCGCGGTCCGCACCTACTACACGTCACCGCGCCACGACGACGACTACCTCGAGTCCTGGCTCGAGCTGTGGTCCCAGGACCCGTCCGGCAACCGCGTGCTCCTGCCCGGCTACGGCTGGATCTTCGGGGTCGGCGACGGCACGTCCAACGTCGGGCTCGGCATCCTCAACACCTCCAAGGCGTTCGGAACGGTCGACTACAAGGACGTCATGCGGAGCTGGGTCGCGACCATGCCGCCGGAGTGGACCTACTCCGAGGAGACGATGGTCAGCCCGATCCGGGGGGCCGCTCTGCCGATGGGCTTCAACCGGCAGCCGCACTACGCCAAGGGCCTCATGCTCGTCGGCGACGCCGGCGGGATGGTCAACCCGTTCAACGGTGAGGGCATCGCCTACGCCATGGAGTCCGGTCGGCTCGCTGCGGAGGTCGTCGCCCAGGCCTTCGCCCGACCCGACGACGCCGGCCGTGAGCGGGTCCTGCAGTCCTATCCCCGGGTCATGAAGGACGCTCTCGGCGGCTACTTCACCTTGGGGCGCTGGTTCGCCAAGGCGATCGGCAACCCCGAGGTGATGCGCCTCGCGACCACCTACGGCCTGCCGCGCACGACCCTGATGAAGTTCCTCCTCAAGGTGATGGCCAACCTGCCCGAGCAGCACGGCGGGCGGGCCGACGACCGGCTCATCCATGCCCTCTCCTCGATGGCGCCCAACGCGTGAGCGCCATCGCCACGGGCGCCCATAGGATGGGCCCGAGCGGCCCGGAAGGCGCCTGCGTGCCCGAAAACTGGAACGTGACCGAGAACCGGAAGGGGATCACCGGATGACGAACCCGTATGTCCCGTTGTTGATGCTCCTCGGCCTCGGCGCCGCGTTCGCGGTCCTCTCGGTCGGCACCAGCCTCGTCGTCGGGCCGAAGCGCTACAACCGGGCCAAGATGGAGGCCTACGAGTGCGGCATCCAGCCGACGCCGCATGCGGTGGGTGGCGGTCGCGTCCCGGTCAAGTACTACCTCACGGCGATGCTGTTCATCGTCTTCGACGTGGAGAGCATCTTCCTCTATCCGTTCGCCGTGGCGTTCAACCAGCTGGGACTGTTCGCGCTTCTCGAGATGGTCCTGTTCATCCTCACCGTCTTCGTCGCGTATGCCTATGTCTGGCGCCGCGGCGGTCTCGAGTGGGACTAAGGAAGGGCACCCCTCATGGGTATCGAAGAGAAGCTTCCCGCCGGGTTCCTCCTGTCGACGGTCGAGGGCATGGCCGGCTACATGCGCAAGAGCTCGATGTGGCCGGCCACGTTCGGCCTCGCCTGCTGCGCCATCGAGATGATGGCCGTCGGCACCCCGGACTACGACATCGCGCGATTCGGCATGGAGCGGTTCTCTGCGACGCCGCGCCAGGCCGACCTGATGATCGTCGCCGGCCGCGTCAGCCAGAAGATGGCCCCCGTCCTACGCCAGGTCTACGACCAGATGCCGAACCCCAAGTGGGTCATCTCCATGGGGGTGTGCGCCAGCTCCGGCGGCATGTTCAACAACTACGCGATCGTCCAGGGCGTCGACCACATCGTCCCTGTGGACATCTACCTGCCCGGCTGCCCGCCGCGCCCGGAGATGCTCCTCAACGCGATCATCACCCTCCACGAGCAGATCCAGAACGAGCCGCTGGGCATCAACCGGGTGAACGCCGTGAAGGCGGCCGAGGCGGCAGCCCTGTCGGCGACGCCGACCCACGCGATGAAGGGACTGCTCGCCTGATGGCCGACGACGACAGCACGGCGCCGGTGACCGGTCACGCCGCCGGCCAGGAAGCCGCGGAGGAGCACACCAACCTCCCGGCCCTGCTGGGCACGACGCCGGACCCGGTCGTCGTCGGCGAGCGCACCGGCATGTTCGGCGCCTCCCAGGGCGGCGACACCTCGGGATACGGCGGCCTGCAGTCACCGATCCTCTTCCCCGGCGCGTCGCAGCGGCCCTTCGGCGGCTACTTCGACGAGGTCGCCGACCACCTCGAGCGGGCGCTCGTCGGCGGCACCGCGTCGTGGGGAGAGGCCGTCGAGCGGGTGACCGTCGACCGCGGCGAGATGACGATCTTCGTGCGCCGCGAGCACCTCGTGGCCTTCGCCCAGACGCTGCGCGACGACCCGAGCCTGCGGTTCGAGGTCTGCACCGGCGTCTCCGGGGTGCACTACCTCGCCGAGGCGGGCCGCGAACTGCACGCCGTCTACCACTTCCTCTCGATCACCCACGGCAGCCGCCGGATCCGGGTCGAGGTCACCTGCCCCGACAGCGACCCGCACATCCCGTCGATCGTCGCGGTCTATCCTGCCAACGACTGGCACGAGCGCGAGACCTGGGACATGTTCGGCATCCAGTTCGACGGCCACCCGGCACTGACCCGGATCCTCATGCCCGACGACTGGCCGGGCCACCCGCAGCGCAAGGACTACCCCCTCGGCGGCATCCCCGTCGAGTACAAGGGGGCCACGGTCCCGCCGCCGGACCAGCGGAGGTCTTACAACTGATGAGCACCGAAACCAGCGACATCTACGCGACCTCGGGTGCGGACACCGCCGCGGCCGAGGGCGCCCACATCTTCAACGCCACCGGCGGTGACTGGGACCAGCTCATCGACGAGGCAGCTGCCCTCCACGAGGAACGCATCGTCGTCAACATGGGTCCGCAGCACCCGTCGACGCACGGCGTGCTCCGCCTGATTCTCGAGCTCGACGGCGAGACGGTGACCGAGACGCGCGCGGGGATCGGCTACCTGCACACCGGCATCGAGAAGAACATGGAGTACCGCTCCTGGGTCCAGGGCGTCACGTTCTGCACCCGGATGGACTACCTGGCCCCGCTGTTCAACGAGGCCACCTACTGCCTGGGTGTCGAACGGCTGCTCGACATCGAGGACGACATCCCGGAGAAGGCCAAGGTCATGCGGGTGCTCCTGATGGAGCTGAACCGCATGACCTTGGCCTTCTCCGGGATGTCGTCCTCGATGTCGAGCAGCCGCTCGACGCCGAGGCAGTAGG
>NZ_JBKJPP010000118.1:0-12375 GCF_046595215.1 Lapillicoccus sp.
CTTCGCCTTCCACGTCGGCTTCGGCCCGGACCACTCGATGTACGTCGGGGACGACCCGAGCGCCGGCGCGACCGCGTTCAACGGACGCTACTTCCGGGTCGGGCCCAACGCCCCCGCAGACGCCCAAGGCTCACCCGGGGTCCCGGCGGACATCCCCCCGCTGCCGACCCCCTTCAACGGCGCGCTTTACGGCGGCGCGTTCGGGACCGACACCGCCCCGGCCGGGTACACCGACCCGACCCTGCCGGGCAACGGCGTCTGGCTGCCCGGCGCCCTGGGCGGACACCTGTGGACCGCTGACTCGATCAACGGCCTGTGCCGGATGGACGTCCCGGCCGGCCTGACGCTGACCCACGAGAACGTCAGCACCTGCAAGGTCGGCGCCACCGCCGGCGGCCTGCTCAAGCCCGAGCAGTCCTCCTACGACGCCGCCAGCCATTTCCTCTACGTCGCCGACGGCGGCTCCAAGAGCGTCGGCGTGGTGCGGTTCAGCTTCGACCCGGTCACCGAGACCCTGTCCACCCCCCAGGTGATCGCCGCCGCGCTGGTCGGGACCGGCCTCGGCCTGGACGGACAGCGCGCCGACGCGGTCGCCCGGGACCCGCTCACCGACGCGCTGTACGTCGGCTTCCGGACCCGCAAGATCGGCGCCAGCACCCAGATCGCCCGGGTGAACAACGCCTCCGCGCCCAACACCACCACCCAAGGCGTGGACTTCCTCGCCAACACCACCCGCGACGTGCCGGTCTTCGGGCTCGGCATCGTGGTCAACCCCGCTGCCGGCGGATTCCCGGCCACCGCCGACCTGTACGTCGGTGACAACAAGGGCGTGGACACCCTGTACAACGTGGGCGCCTGCGTCCCCGGCGGCTGTTCCCCGATCCTGCTGCTCAACACCCGCGGGCCCAAGGGATTCGCCACCGATGGCATCGACCACCTGTGGCTGTCCTCCCCGCCCCCGCCCGGGACGGCCAGCAGCACCACCACCGTCCAGCAGTACACCATCAGCACCGGCACCCTGGCACCGTTCACCGCGATCGGGGTCAACCCCGACGCCACCCAGCAGCCCTACGCCTACGCGTTCGGTCTGACCCTGGACCCCGCCGGCAACGTCTACGTCTCGGACAACCCGAACGTGCTGGCGCCGCCGAACAACCTGGCCCACGTGTGGAAGGTCAACGTCGGCGCCACCGGGCCGGCCCAGCCCGCGCTGACCGGCAGGCCCGGCAACCCGAGCAACAACCCCAGCCCCACCTTCGCGTTCGCGTCCGTGACCGCAGGCGTGACCTACCAGTGCTCGCTGGTGAAGACCACAACACCGGCCACCGCGGACGCCTTCGCCGCCTGCACCTCCGGGCAGGCGTTCGGGCCCCTGGCTGACGGCGCGTGGACGTTCAAGGTCCGTGCCATCGACGGCGCCGGGACGACCAGCACGGCCGCGGCCTACGGCTTCACCATCGACACGGTGGTCCCCGTGGTGACCATCACCTCCTCGCCGGCCAGCCCGACCACGGTGCACACCCCCTCGTTCACCTTCACCTCATCCAAGCCGGCGTCCACCACGTTCAAGTGCTCGCTGAGCACCGGCGCGCCGGCCTACACGACCTGCGGCTCGCCGCAGACCTACACCGCCCAGGCCGACGGCACCTACACCTTCTCGGTGCAAGGCGTCGACCTGGCCGGCAACTCCAGCGCCCCCGCCAACACCACCCTCACCATCGCCACCGCCGGCAATTACCTTGCACTGCCGCCGTCCCGGGTGCTGGACACCCGGACAGGTAACGGTGCACCGGCCGCCGCGGTGGCCCCAGCCGGGACCGTCCACCTTCAGGTGCTCGGCCGTGGCGGGGTCCCCGCCACCGGCGTCTCGGCGGTCGTGCTGAACGTGACCGTCACCGAGCCAGCCGCGTCGGGGTGGATCACCGCATACCCGAACGGCACGACCATGCCAGTAGCGTCGAACCTGAACTTCCTGGCAGGCCAGACGGTACCGAACCTGGTCGTGGTCCCGGTCGGACCCGACGGGATGGTCGCGTTGACCAACAGCAGCGCCGGCACCGTCCAGCTCATCGCCGACGTCTCCGGCTACTTCACTGGTTAGCTGAACCGACCAGCGGACGCTCGTGACAGGGCGGCGGGCTGAATACGAGAAGAACCTCCGAGTCGAGACGGGGAGCCAGCTGACAGCCCACATCCCGGCTCGGAGGCCTTCAGCCCCTCCTGGAGCGCCCGCACACAGACCGGTGGACCCGGCGGCCCCCTCACCGGCCGCCGGGTCCGCCTTGCAAACCCCCTTGGGCGTCATCCCGTGGCCTCGCCATCGCCAACGACGGCCAGGATCGTGTAATCGAGTGGCGTTTCGCGCTTACTACCGGGCGCACTGAGCAAGCGCTGCCGCCGTGAGCGCAAGACGATCAGGCCGTCAGCGGTCCTCAGGAGTGAGCTCGGCGGCGACCCACTGGGCGACGTCGGGGGGTAGGGCGCCGGGAGCGCCAGGACGAGGTGCCCGAAGCCCGCCGCGACCGCCGGCCGCGGCGGTCGCGTCCCGAGTCGCACGCGGCTGGTCGTAGGCGACCGAGAGGACGAGCGAGCGGGTGATCGCGGCTGGGTCGCGGCCGATCTCGGTGCACAGCCGGTCCAACAGTGCGCTACGTCTGATGGGCGTCGCCGAGGTCGTCGCCGGGGTAGTTCCACACGTCGGCGCGCTCGGCGACCATCCGCAACGTGGCCGCGGAGCGTCCGCCGATCAGGACCGGCGGGTGGGACAACGGTGGCCCGACACGATCCTGACAACCTGCAGGTCAGCGGCACGATGATCCGACAGATCACGCGGAACCTACATCTACATCCTGATCATTGGACTCTCAACCTGCAGGGTTCCGAGTCCACAACCTGACAACACATCGGGGGCAGGGCGCGTATGAGCGGGCAACGAGTCGCCTACACGCGGGTATGCACAAATCACAAGTCGCGTGATGTGTCAGGTGGCTTCCCAGGGGTTGATCAGGTCTATGCCCGTGCCGGCGAAGTCGGCGGTGTTCCTGGATGCCAGACTGGCTTGGTGCTGGCGAGAGATGGCCGCGATCTGGGCGTCGACGGCGCTGATCGTGCGACCCGCGCGGGTGCGGGCGGCGAGGATGTCTGCGTAGTGGTGGAGTAGTCGATGTCGAAGGCCAGCACGTAGCCGGCGAAGGTTTCGGTGAGCAGCTCTTCCATCCGTGGCCCGATCTCGCGCTTCCTTCGTCCGCCCGGCAGCAGGGCCACGCCGGCGCGTACCTCGGCCGCGGTGAGCGCGGTGATCATCAGGTCGGCCGAGTCGTGGGCATCGACCCAGTCGACCACGGTCGGGCTTGGGCTGGGCCTGGCAAGTTCGGACACGACGTTGGTGTCCAGCACGATCACCCGGCGATCACACGCTGAGGTCTGCGGCGCAGGCAGGCTCTTGGCTACGTGCAGTGTCCAGGTCGACCCCGCCGATGTCGGCGAACCGCTTGGCGATGTAGGAGCCCAGTCCACGCGGCGGTCGCCGGCCGCTCAGCGCGGCGGCCAGCAGCACTCTGGCTTCTGCTTCCATGGAACGGCCGTGCTCGGCGGCCTGAACGCGAAGACGTGCCTTCACGTCCTGGTCCAGACCGCGGATCGTTAGGGTAGCCATCGAGCGCTCCTCCATTCAATTGCTTGCAATGCAATCAGTGCAGCGGTCGAACGTCAGAGCTGTCGGACGGGGCTCGCCTTCCCCGATGAGGTGGCCATCGGGATGGCTGAGATCGCCGAGGAGATGCTTGAGGGCCTGCTCGCCGTCGGCGCCGGCGCCGGCTTGCAGGTGATGAAGGCCAATGAGCGACCCCGCTCCAGTTGAGGGGATGCGTGGGGTCGCGCGCCGCCGGTTGCGACCCCGAGGTTCACGGAGAGGCCCACCCGTGGGGGAATGTCAATGGCCAAACGGAGCTGGGCAGTGACGGTCGTGGGATCTGCCCGCTCTCGTTCGCAAGGGGGGACCCCCGGTCAGCGTCGGCCGAAGACGGAACGCACCGTCCGGCCGACCATCGCCAGGGCGATCGCGGCAGTGGCGCCGAGCACGGCGCCGGCCGTCAGCGACGCCCGGTCGCTGGTCCGCTCCCCGAAGGTCGGTATGCCGGCCACCGCTCGGGCGCGCTCGTCCGTGAGGTCGCTGTCCGCGGTCCGCCCGGCACGACCCGCGACACGACTCGCGGCACGACCCCCGGCATGACCCCCGGCCGCCGTCAGACCGGTCGGATGCCCGGCGGCCGCCGCAGGTTGGACGCGGTGCCCGCGCACCTCGTCGTCGGAGACCGACACGCCGCTCGCGGACTTCAGGCCGGGGAGGTTGTCCTCGACGTCGTTGGCCGTCCACGCAGCCGAGAGGAGGATCAGCTTGGCGATGAGGTTGAGCCAGAAGAGCAGGCCGATGACGAGGACGAGGGAGCCGAAGAGGGGGTTCTTGGTCGCGTTCCCGATGAGCTGGACCCCGAAGACCTTGAGGACGGTCAGGCCGACGCCGCCGACGATCGCTCCCTGGCGGACGTCCTGCCACGGCAAGGGGACGCCGGACAGGACCCGCAGCAGCAGGACCATGACGCCGACGTCGACGGCGAACCCCACGACGAGGCCGACGAGCGTGACCAGGATGGTGTTCTCCCCGAGGCCGACGGCCCGCGACAGCCCACCGGCTCCGGCGCCGAGGACGCTCGTGACGACCGCCGACACCAGCACGCCCGCCCCGAGGGTGACGAGCACGCCGAGGTCTCGCAGCTTGTCGGTGATGAGGTTGCCGGGCGACCCCGGCGCGCCGAAGAGCGACCGGATGCCGTCGCGCATCGCACCGATCCAGCCGACGCCGGACAGGACCAGGCCCACGAGGGCGATCAGCCCGCCGAGGGTGAGCACGGAGACCGCGGGCGCCTTGAGCTCGACGAGACCCTCGGGTCGGGCGGGTGACTTGATGAAGCCGGGCAGGGTCTTGTTGAGCGAGTCCCCCACGGCCGCGAGCAGCTGCGGGTTGTTGCGCAGGACGAACCCGAAGACGACGGCCGCGATGGCGACCGCGGGGAAGATCGAGAAGAACCCGTAGAACGCGATGCCGGACGCGAGCAGGTTGCCGCGGGAGTCACCGAAGCGCTTCCACGCCCGCCAGGCCTTGGTCTGCTGGATCCGGTTCCACAGCTGCATCATGGACGGGGCTTCTCTCTGAGGGTGAACTCGCGGGCCGGGGTCCACGTGCCTTCGTCGTCCTGCGCGTAGAGGTGGAAGCTGTGCACGTCGAACGTCGCTTCGTAGCACGCAAGGTCGTCGAACGCGCGGTCCAGGCTGGCATCGTCGACGTCGTGCGCGACGGTGACGTGGGGGTGGTAGGGGAATGCACCGTCCCGTGACCACCGTCCCGACCGGATCCTGCTCTCGAGCTGCTCGCAGTCGGAGATGCCGCGGGCGACCTGGACGAAGACGACGTCCGAGACCGGCCGGAAGGTCCCCGTGCCCCGCAGGACCATCGTGAACGGCTCGGTCGACTGCGCGGCCAGCTGGAGGTGGTCGATGAGCTCGGGGAGGTCGGCCGGGGCCACGGGGGTTGGCCCCAGGAGGGTCACGTGCGTCGGGATCGCCTGCGCCTGCGGGTCGCCGAAGGAGGCCCGACGGTGCTGGAGCTGGTCACCGAAAGGCGCCGGCACGAGGATGGAGACCCCCATTACGACGGCGTCGTGGGTCGCGGCGACCGCAGCGTCAGGCATGGCCGCCATTCTGTCAGTGCCATCGGCCCCCGGCCCAAACCGGGCACCGCGGTGCGTGGCGTTACGGTGGCCGGGTGCCAGCCGCAGCCGCCGCCGAAGGTTTCCACCGCCTCAGGGGCAGCGCCCCAGAGGGGGTGTGGTCCGCGCCGGGACGGGTCAACCTCATCGGGGAGCACACTGACTACAACGGCGGTCTGGCCCTGCCGATCGCCCTGCCACAACGCACGTATGCCGCGGTGCGGCTGCGCGACGACGGTCACCTGAGGGTGAGCAGCGACGTCGCCGGCGGGGACGTCGTCGACGTCGCCGTCGCCGACATCACGCCCGACCTCCCGGGCGGATGGGCGTCCTACGTCGCCGGGGTCTGGTGGGCCGTGCACCGCTCGGGGCAGGACGTCCCCGGCGCTGACGTGCACCTCGTCAGCGACGTCCCCGTCGGCGCGGGGCTCTCGAGCTCGGCGGCCCTCGAGTGCTGTGTCGCGGCCAGTCTCTCGGACCTGCTCGGGCTCGGACTGCTCGAGCATGACGACGGTCGGGCCCGGCTGGCGGCCTGGTGCCAGGAGGCGGAGAACGTCATTGCCGGGGCGCCGACGGGAGGCATGGACCAGGCGATCTCGATGCGGGCGATCGAGGCCCACGCCGCCCTGCTCGACTGCCGCAGCGGCGGCGTCGAGCAGGTGCCCTTCGACCTCACCGCCCGCGCGCTCGCGCTCCTCGTCGTCGACACCCGGGCCGAGCACGCCCTCGTGGACGGGCAGTATGCCGCCCGTCGGCGCAGCTGCGAGCGCGCCGCCGCGAGCCTCGGGGTGGCGACGTTGCGCGACGTCCCGGTGACCGGTCTGGATGACGCGCTGGCCCGGCTCGGGGACGCCGTCACCCGGGCGCGGGTGCGGCACGTCGTCACCGAGATCGACAGGGTCACCCGGTGCGTCACCGCGCTGCGTGCCGGCGACGTCGACGAGGTCGGCCGGCTCTTCGTCGCCTCGCACACCTCGTTGCGCGACGACTACGAAGTCTCCTGCCGCGAGCTCGACCTCGCCGTCGACACGGCGCTGGACCAGGGCGCGCTCGGAGCGCGGATGACCGGCGGGGGGTTCGGGGGGTCGGCCATTGCCCTCGTCCGCTCCGACGACGTGGAGCGCGTGAGCGCCGCGGTGACCGAGGCCTTCAACCGGGCGGGACTGCGTGAGCCGGGCTGCTTCGCTGTGACTGCCGGCCCCGCCGCTGGACGCGACGCCTGACCGGCCGCCACGGCATACCCGTGCTTGCAGCCTGGCCGCATCCCACTGGATGCGACGCCTCAGGGTGCTGATGTGGGTGACCCCCCGCAGCGGCCGAGGGAGCCTGCGCCAGCAGGCACCCATCATGCATGCGAGGACGGACGAGTGCAGATGGAGATCGCTGGCGACGTCGCTGAGGTGGTCGATCACAGCGGCGGGCAGGCGCAAGGAGGTGGTCGCCATGGGCTGCTGGTCGACCCACTGGCCGTCCTCCATCTCGGGGCTGGTGTCGTATAAGTCGGCCAGCTGGTCGGGAGAGCGAGGGAGGTGTTCCGTGCGCTTGGTCATGGTCATCGCGCCGGCGGACCAGTCGCTGTCGTGGACTGCCTTGGACACACCGCCCGGCAGTCGGCCTGGCCGCGGGCACCTTACGAGATCCTCACGGACGGGCGGTGTCAGGTCCGCGGCCGACGGTGCGCCGCTAGGCTCCCCGGTGCCGGGCGGCCGGCGCACCCGGTGGCCGACACCGCGTCCCGGGCCCACGGTCAGGCGGAGGGGAGCACCATGAGCAGGCCCCTGCGCACTGTCCTGTTCAGCGCGCTCATCGTCGGGGTCGCCGCCCGCTACGTCCTCGGCCTGGCGACCGGGTCCATGGGGGACTTTCTCGTCTACCGGCAGGCCGGCACCGCGGTCCAGGGACCGGGCTCGCTCTACGCGTCGGTCGGCCTGCCCTTCACCTATCCCCCGTTCGCTGCTCTGGTCTACACCCCGTTTGCGGGCCTCAGCACCGGGTGGGCACGCTGGCTGCACACCGCGGTCGGTGCGGCGCTGCTGGTCTGGGTGCTGGTCGCGCTCGGCAGACGCCTCCGGGTCCCGCTGCCCCTGGTCGTCGCCACCGCGCTGACGATGCCGTTCATCCGCTCGCTCCAGCTGGGCCAGGTCAACCCGCTCGTCTTCGCCCTGCTCGTCACGGACTGGGTCGTGCTCAGCCGCCGGGCGGGGATCCTCACCGGCCTCGCGGCGGGGCTCAAGGTGACGCCGGCCGCGTTCGGCCTCGTCGCCCTCCTGCGCCGGGACTGGCGCGCCGCATCGGCGGCAGCGCTGGCCTTCTGCGTCACCGTGGGCCTCGGCGCCCTGTTGCGACCGCAGGACACCTGGGCCTTCTGGACGAGCTACCTCTGGGACCCCATGCGCGTGGGCGGTCTGGGCTATGCCGACAACCAGTCGCTCGAGGGTGCCCTGCTCAGGCTCGGGGTCACCGGCGTCGGCCCGTATGCCGTGGCCGCCGCGGCGACGCTCGGCGTCGGTCTGCTCGCGGGCTGGCGACAGACCCGGGCAGGCGATCGGGTGGGGGCCCTCATCGCGGTCGGGGCCCTGGGTGCGCTGGTCTCGCCGATCTCCTGGAGCCACCACTGGCTCTGGACACCGGTGTTCGCCTGGTGGCTCTGGCGCGCGGGACGGCGCCCGGCGGCCGTGATGGTCACCGCCGTGGCCAGCATCGCGCCCGTCTGGACCGCCGAGCGGCTCATCGCCGTCGGCGTCCAGCCGGGCCTGCTCTACGCCGTGCTGACGTCACCCTTCGTCATCATCGGCCTCGTCTCACTGGTCGCGCTGTGCCGTCCCCCCGGGCCGTCGTCGACCCGTGAGCCGTCGACGGCATCCCGCGCTGGCGAACCGATCCCCATCAGCCGAGCCCCGTTGTACCACAGCACTGCCCGCAGCCAGTCGTCGCCGAGCTCCAGCCGCTCCAGCGCCTCGAGCTGGTGGGCGTAGGCGTAGGGGATGTTCGGGAAGTCCGACCCGAGGACGACCTTGTCCCCCAGGTCGGCGAGTCGCGGCACGTAGTCCCTGGGCAGGGGCGCGATCTGCTCGACGTAGTCCGTGCCGGCCATCGTCGTGTCAAGGTGGACGCCGGCGAACTCCTGCGCCAGGTCGGCGAACTCGTGGTATTCGTTCATGCCCAGGTGAGCGATGACCAGGACGAGCCGCGGGTGTCGCCGCAGCAGCGCCCGGACCGGCTCAGGACCGGTGAACTCACCCGGCTTCGGCGCCGACCCGGCATGGAGCACGACTGGCACCTGGGCGTCCTCCAGGACGCCCCAGGCCGGGGTCAGCTGCTCATCGTCCGGCGTGAAGACCCCGACCTGGACGTGCATCTTGAACAGCCTCGCGCCGCCCTCGACGGCCGCGCGCACGTAGTCACCAACGCCCTCCTCGGGGTAGAGGGTCGCGGAGTGGACCGCCTCGGGCACCCGCTGGGCGAAGTCGGTGCACCAGTCGTTGAGCCACGGAGCCATCCCCGGCTTGTGAGGGTAGGCCAGGGAGGGGATCGCACGGACTCCGAGCTGGCGCAGCGTCTCCAACCGCTCGGGCTCGCTCAGGCGGTAGTGGATCGGCCAGGCCAGGCCGTAGTTGCGCTCGGCCTCGTCGAAGTAGGCCCACACCTTCGCGAGCATCGGCGGTGGCAGGAAGTGGATGTGGATGTCGGCCAGCCCGGGCAGCCCCAGGCCGCGCCAGTATGCCGGGACGTCCCCGTCCGTCGCCGGCCCCCGGGGCGTGCGAGTCTGCGTCATGCGCCCGATCGTACGAGGCGCCCTCGGATGCACGCGGTCAGGGACGGGACAGCTCGTCGACGAGCGGGATGACGTCGGCGATGGAGTCGACGACCATGGTCGGCCGGTAGGGGAAGCGGTCGACCTGCTCCACCCGGGTCGACCCGGTGAGGACGAGCACCGTCCGCAGGCCCGCCTCGAGGCCGCTGACGATGTCCGTGTCCATCCGGTCCCCGATCATCGCCGTGGTCTCGGAGTGGGCGTCGATCCGGTTGAGGGCGCTGCGCATCATCAGCGGGTTGGGCTTGCCCACGAAGTAGGGCTCGCGTCCGGTGGCCCGGGTGATCAGGGCGGCGACGGCGCCCGTCGCCGGCAGCAGCCCGTCCGGCGACGGCCCCGAGGGGTCGGGGTTGGTTGCGATGAACCGGGCCCCGTCGTCGATGAGCCGGATCGCCTTGGTGATCGCCTCGAAGGAGTAGGTCCGGGTCTCACCGAGGACGACGTAGTCGGGGTCACGCTCGGTCAGGGTGTAGCCCACCTCGTGGAGGGCCGTCGTCATGCCCGCCTCCCCGACGACGTAGGCGGAGCCGCCCGGCCGCTGGTCGGCGAGGAAGTCCGCGGTCGCGAGCGCCGACGTCCAGATGACCTCCTCGGGGATGTCGATCCCGCTGCGGGACAGGCGCGCCCGCAGGTCACGCGGGGTGTAGATCGAGTTGTTCGTCAGGACGAGGAAGCGCCGTTCCAGGGCGACCAGCCGCTCGATGAAGTCGCTCGCCCCCGGGATCGCCCGCTCCTCGTGCACGAGCACGCCGTCCATGTCCGTGAGCCAGCACTCGACCGGCTTGCGATCCGTCATGCGCCCATCCTTGCAGCCGCCGACCGCCATTGCCGCGCAGCCGCAGAGCCGTTCAGCCGGACGGCGGCGTGTAGGCAGGCACGTTCGCCGCGATGACGTGCTGGCGGATGTCGAACACGTTGGGGTCCTTGCGGTCCGCGGTGATCGAGACCCAGTGGTTCTGGTCCTCGCCGAAGCCGGTGACGCGGGTGAAGTTCTCGATCGTGTTGGGGCCGGCCAGGCCCGCCGCGTTGGTCGTGGCATAGTCCGTGAGCGGCTTGTCGACGGTGAAGTGGTGGCTGTCGCCGTTGACGAGCAGCACCTGGCCCGGGAAGGCCACCGTCTGTCGGAACAGCTCCTTCTTGGTGTCCTCGAAGTGCGTCACGCTCGCTGTCGGGTCCCACATGTCGGCCTGGATGAAGACCGCGATCCCGGTGCTGCCCTTGGCCTTGGCGGCGGCGAAGCCCTGCCGGAGCCACTCGAGGTTGGCGGCGTTCCGCGCGGCATACTCCGCCTGGCTCTCGGCCGCCGGGCCGTCCTTGCCGCCGGTGGAGAAGTTGTTGTCGCTGCCGGGGACGTTGAGGCCGACGTAGGTAATGCCCTTGGTCTCCCACCGCACGTTCTCGGGATAGGCAGCCGACTGACGCGTGAGGGTCATCGTGCGCTGTCCGAGGCTCTGGTCCGTCGGGTAGGACAGCGTCCTGAGGTAGGCGAGCCGGTCGCTGGAGTCGGAGACGGCACCACCGGCGATGCTCGTGCGGTCGCAGTCGGTCCACTCGTTGTCGCCGGGCACGTAGACCAGGGGTGCCCTGAGCGAGTGGAAGTCTTTCAGCGCCGCTTTGTAGACGTCGGGGTGCGCGGCGTCGGCGACGGCCTTCTCCGGAGTCGGGTTCGCGGGGTTGCTCGGGTGCGGGTCTGCAAAACACGCCTCCCTGCCGTTCTTCGTGTCGCCCACGAAGACCGAGAAGTCCAGCCCGCTCCTGTTCATGTCCGTGAGGACGCTCGGGAAGTGCGCCCGCCCGTAGTCGCCGTAGGGCATGTCGCCGAAGACGCCGATCTGCACCACGCGGGAGGAGTCAGTGTCGTCGCGGCCGTGCTGGCCGGACTGGTCGCCATCTGCGGCCGCCCGCAGCGGACCGGTGGCGGCGACGGCTACGACGAGGGTGAGCGCCGAGATCACGGTGATGGTGCGGGACGCACGCATGGGGGTCCTCCTGGGCAGAAAGGGTCGAGCCCGCGACGTTAGGCCCGGCGCAGCAAACGGCGAGCGACCTCCAGGTGAACCCTCTGCCCCGCATGTCATCCGAAGCGGCTGAGCGGGGACACAGCTCGACACGAGTGGCGGTGGAGCGGCTCACCGCTAACATTCAGAGCAATACTGTTGATTCTGGACACCGTCACCGACGAAAGTGGGACCTTGTGGAACTGCGGGACTACCTGCGCGTGCTGCGCAAGCGGTGGCTGGTCATCGTCGTGGTCACCCTGGTCACCCTGGGCGTCGCGGCGCTCGCGACGGTCCTCAGCCCGAAGGTCTACTCCGCCCAGACACAGTTCTTCGTCTCGACCTCCGGCAGTGACAACAACGCCGGCCAGCTGCTCCAGGGCAACACCTTCACCCAGCAGCGGGTCAAGTCCTACGCCCAGCTCCTGGAGACCCCGAAGGTCCTCTCGCCCGTCATCGACAAGCTCAAGCTCAACGAGACACCCGACCAGCTGGCGACCCGGGTGACGGCGACCGTGCCCCTGGACACGGTGCTCATCGAGGTCACGGTCACCGACGGCAACCCCGACCAGGCCGCCCTCATCGCGAAGGCGCTCGGGGAGCAGTTCCCCGCAACCATCGACGAGCTGGAGAAGGTCGCCGCCGGCCAACCGAGCCCGGTCAAGGTCACCCTGGTGCGTGAGCCCCAGGCAAACACCAGCCCGATCAGCCCCAAACCCCTGCGCAACCTCGCCCTCGGGCTCGTCCTCGGGCTGCTGCTCGGCTTCGGCGTGGCCCTGCTGCGTGATCTGCTCGACAC
>NZ_JBKJPP010000182.1:0-7436 GCF_046595215.1 Lapillicoccus sp.
CCTTCGACGCGAGCGCCGAGGAACGCGAGACGCGGGGGTTCATCTCGATGACGATGATCCGGCCATCACGAGGGTTGACGGCGAACTGGATGTTGCAGCCGCCGGTGTCGACGCCGACCTCACGGATGATGGCGATGGCGAGGTCGCGCAGCCGTTGGTACTCCCGGTCGGTCAGGGTGAGCGCCGGGGCGACGGTGATCGAGTCGCCGGTGTGCACGCCCATCGGGTCGAGGTTCTCGATGGAGCAGACGACAACGACGTTGTCGGCGTGGTCGCGCATCACCTCGAGCTCGTACTCCTTCCAGCCGGTGATCGACTCCTCGAGCAGGACCTCGGTCGTCGGGCTGGCCTGCAGGCCGGCCCCGGCCATCCGGCGCAGCTCGGTCTCGTCGTGGGCGAAGCCGGAGCCGAGGCCGCCCATGGTGAACGACGGGCGCACGACGACGGGGTAGCCGAGCTTCTCGGCGCCGGCAAGGCATTCCTCCATGGTGTGGGCGATGTACGACGTGGCCACCTCGGCGCCGCACCGCTCGACGACGCCCTTGAAGAGCTGGCGGTCCTCGCCGAGCTGGATGGCCGCGACGTTGGCGCCGATCAGCGGGCAGTTGTACTTCTCGAGCACTCCGTTCTCGTGCAACGAGATCGCCGTGTTGAGGGCGGTCTGGCCTCCGAGGGTCGCCAGGACGGCGTCGGGCCGTTCCCTGGCGATGATGGCCTCGACGACCTCGGGGGTGATCGGCTCGACGTAGGTCGCGTCGGCGAACTCCGGGTCGGTCATGATCGTCGCCGGGTTGGAGTTGACGAGGATGACGCGGATCCCCTCGTCCCTCAGGACGCGGCACGCCTGGGTGCCGGAATAGTCGAACTCGCAGGCCTGCCCAATGACGATCGGGCCGGACCCGATCACCAGGACGCTGGTGATGTCGTCGCGACGGGGCATCAGGCCCGGCCCTCCATCAGGTCGGCGCCGGGTGCGGCGCGGGTCTCGGCGCCGCTCATCAGCTCGACGAAGCGGTCGAAGAGGTAGGCGGCGTCGTGTGGTCCGGCCGCCGCCTCGGGGTGGTACTGCACGGAGTAGGCCGGCACGTCGAGGCACTCCAGGCCCTCGACGACGTCGTCGTTGAGGCAGACGTGCGAGACGCGCACCCGCCCGTATGCCGTGTCGCTTTCCCGGTCGGCGGGGGCGTCGACCGCGAACCCGTGGTTGTGGGCGGTGATCTCGACCTTGCCGGTCCTGCGGTCCAAGACCGGCAGGTTGATCCCGCGGTGGCCGTACGTCAGCTTGAAGGTCCCGAACCCCAGCGCCCGGCCGAGGAGCTGGTTGCCGAAACAGATGCCGAAGAACGGGATCCGCGCGTCGAGCACCTGACGGAGCAGGGCGACCTCGCTGTCGGCGCTGGCCGGGTCACCCGGGCCGTTCGAGAAGAAGACCCCGTCGGGGTTGAGGGCGGTGATCTGGGCGAAGGCCGTCGTCGAGGGCAGGACGTGCACCTCGATGCCCTGCTCCGCCAGCAGCTGGGGGGTCATCGCCTTGATGCCCAGGTCGATCGCGGCAACAGTGAAGCGCTTCTGCCCCAACGCCTTCACCACGTAGGGCTCGGTCGTGCTGACCTCCGAGGCGAGCGAGGCGCCGGTCATCTCCGGGGCCTGGCGCACGAGGTCCGCGAGGACGCTCGCAGAAGCAACGGCATACTCCTTGCCGCTGAAGATGCCCACCCGCATGGCCCCCCGATCGCGCAGGTGACGGGTGAGGGCCCGCGTGTCGATGCCGCTGATGCCGACGACGCCCTGCTCGACGAGCTCGTCCTCGAGGTGCTTCGTCGAGCGCCAGCTCGAGGGACGCAGGGCCGGGTCCCGCACGACGTAGCCGGCGACCCAGATCCGGCTCGACTCCGAGTCCTCCGTGTTGACACCGGTGTTGCCGATGTGGGGCGCGGTCATGACGACGACCTGACGGTGGTAGCTCGGGTCGGTCAGCGTCTCCTGGTACCCGGTCATGCCGGTCGAGAAGACCGCCTCGCCGACGGTCGTGCCGGTGGCGCCGTAGGCCTCACCGCGGAAGGCCCGTCCGTCCTCGAGGACGAGCATCGCGGGCTCGCGGTCGACGAGCAGGGGGGGTGCGCTCACAGTGTCTCCGTATCGGTCTCTTGCGGGTCCCGCCAGGGGTGGTCGTCGCTCTCCTCGCCTGCGTCCGGCGACTCGGTTGCCAGGGCCGCCGTCATGCGAGCCGCCCCTCCCGGGCGGTGACCCGGCCCCGGAGATACGTCGAGACGACCGCTCCGGTGAGCGTGCGGCCGTGCCAGGGGTTGTTGCGTGAGAGCGACAGTGACGTCGTGGCGTCGACCGTCGTCACGGCGTCGGGGTCGACGAGGGTGAGGTTGGCCGGCGACCCCGACGCCAGCGGCTGGCCGTGGCCCCCGAGCCGGGCGATCCGCGCGGGGAGCACCGACATCACCCGGGCCACCCCCGCCCAGTCGAGCAGTCCGCCCCGGACCATGACGTCGCTGACGACGGCGAGTGACGTCTCCAGGCCGAGCATCCCGAACGCCGCATCGACGAAGGCGTGCTCCTTGTCGTGCCGGGCGTGCGGCGCGTGGTCGGTCGCGACGGCGTCGATCGTGCCGTCGGCGAGGGCCGCGCGCAGGGCGGCAACGTCCTCGGCCGGCCGCAGCGGCGGGTTGACCTTGAAGACCGGGTCGTAGCTCGTCAGGAGATCGGAGGTCAGCAGCAGGTGGTGCGGGGTGACCTCGGCGGTGACGTCGACGCCCTGCTGCTTGGCCCAGCGGATCACCTCGACCGAGCCGGCCGTCGACACGTGCGCGATGTGGACCCGGCTGCCGGTGTGCCGGGCCAGCATGACGTCGCGCGCGACGATCGACTCCTCGGCGATGCCGGGCCACCCGGGCAGACCGAGCCGCCCGGACAGCTCGCTCTCGTGGCAGCACGCCTGCGAGTCGGCGAGGCGGGGGTCCTGGGCATGCTGCGTGATGACGCCGCCGAACGCCCTGACGTACTCCAGCGCGCGGCGCATGACGCGGGCGTCGTCGACGCAGTGCCCGTCGTCGGAGAAGACGCGCACGCGGGCGAGGGATCTGGCCATCAGGGCGAGCTCGGCGAGCTCCCGGCCCTCGAGGCCCTTGGTCACCGCCCCGACCGGCTGGACGTCGACGAGGCCGGACCGACGGCCGAGGTCGAGCACGCGCTCGGCCCCCTCGGCGGTGTCCGTGACGGGGCTGGTGTTGGCCATGGCGAGGACCGCCGTGAAGCCGCCGGCGGCGGCCGCGGCGGCGCCGGTGGCGATGGTCTCGGCATCCTCCCGCCCGGGTTCGCGCAGGTGGACGTGGAGGTCGACGAAGCCTGGGAGGGCAATGAGCCCCTCGGCGTCGACGACCTCGCAGGGACCGTCGACCGAGAGCCTTCCGACCTCCTGGATCCGATCACCGATAACGAGGATGTCGGCCTGCTCGCCGCCGAGGATCCGGGCCCCACGGATCAGGGTGTGCTGATCGGTCTGCGGCAGTGCTGTGGCGGTCATGGGGCGATGTCCTCCCCGGACAAGAGGTGGTAGAGCACGGCCATCCGCACCGCGACGCCCGCCGAGACCTGAGCGAGCACGACGGACTGCTCGGCGTCGGCGGCGTCGGCGGTGATCTCGAGACCGCGGTTCATCGGTCCGGGGTGGAGGATGACGACGTCGGGGTTCGCGTCGACCAGGCTCGCGAGCCGCTCACGGGTCAGGCCGTAGCAGACGGTGTACTCGCGCGCGGTCGGGAAGTAGCCCCCGCTCATCCGCTCGCGCTGGACCCGCAGCATCATCACCGCGTCGACCCCGCCCCCGGCCCCACCGGTGCCTGCGCCCGCGAGGACGGCGTCGAGGTCATAGCTCGTGGCGAAGTCGTCCGCCTCGGACCACGAGTCGATGCCGCTCGGCATGAGCGTGGGCGGCGCGACGACGGTGACCCGGGCGCCGAGCCGGCGCAGCGTGATGATGTTGGAGCGAAAGACCCGCGAGTGGGTCAGGTCGCCGACGATCACGACGTGCCTGCCGTCGAGGTCGCCCAGCCGCTGGCGCAGGGTGTAGGCGTCGAGCAGCGCCTGCGTCGGGTGCTCGTGGGTGCCGTCCCCGGCATTGATGACGCTGGCGTCGACCCAGCCGGCGACCTGCTGACAGGCCCCAGAGGCGTGGTGGCGGATGACGAACGCGTCGACGCCCATGGCGTCGATGGTGCGGACGGTGTCGCGTAGGGACTCGCCCTTGGAGGCCGAGGAGCCCTTGCCGGTGATGTTGATCGTGTCGGCTGACATCCACTTGCCCGCGATCTCGAACGAGGACCGGGTCCGGGTCGAGTCCTCGAAGAAGAGGTTGATGATCGTGCGCCCGCGCAGCGTCGGGATCTTCTTGACGTCGCGTTTCTGCACGTCGTGCATCGACTCGGCCGTGGTGAGGATGGCCTCGACCTCCTGGCGGCTGAGGTCCGCCGACGACAACAGGTGACGGGTCACCGATCTCCTCCGCTGATCCGCACGCCGTCCTCCTCGTCGTCGACCTCGGCGAGCCGGACGTGCACCCGTTCGGTCGAGGACGTCGGGAGGTTCTTGCCGACGTGGTCGGCCCGGATCGGCAGCTCCCGGTGGCCCCGGTCGACCAGCACCGCGAGACGCACGGCGCGCGGCCGGCCGAGCTCGGCGAGCGCCTCGAGGGCGGCCCGGATGGTCCGCCCGGAGAACAGCACGTCGTCGACGAGCACGACGACCTTGTCGTCGATGCCGGGACCGGGGATGTCCGTGCGGGCCAGGGCGCGCACCGGCTGGTGGCGCAGGTCGTCGCGCTGCATCGTCACGTCCAGGGTGCCGACGGGCACCGCGACGCCCTCGACCTCCGCCATCACGGCCACCAGGCGGCGGGCGAGCGGCACCCCGCGCGACGGGATCCCGAGGACGACGAGGTCCTGGGCACCCTTGTTGCGTTCGAGGATCTCGTGGGCCACCCGGCGGACCGCCCGGGAGACGTCACCGGAGCTCATCACCACGCGTGCGGCCGGGGAGGGCTGTGACACAGCAACCACCTTGACCTCCTTCCCCGCCTCACAGGACGGTGGTTAAAGGATGTCGGATCGAGGCCAACGATAGCGGGTCCGCGGCACTCCTCCGGCCACCCGTCCGCTCCCCGGAGCGCGCACCCCCAGGGTTGACGCTGAGTCGAGGTGCCTGACTCACCCTGCAGCCAGCGTCAACCTCCTCGACGCTGCGTCAGGAGGGCCCGGCCCCAGCGCCGACGGTCACGTCAGACGAGCGTGGGCTTGACCTCGGCCAGTCGGGCCAGCAGGCCGTTGACGAACGACGGTGAGTCGTCGGTGCTCAGTGACGCCGCGAGCTCGACGGCCTCGGAGATGGCGACGTTGTCGGGGACATCGTCGTTCCAGAGGACCTCCCAGGCCCCGATCCGCAGGATCGCGCGGTCGACGCCGGGCATCCGATCGACCGTCCAGCCCTGGCTGTAGGTGGCGAGGAGGTCGTTGATTTCCTGCCACTTGTCGATGACGCCCTCGACGACCGTGACGGTGTACTCGTTCGGCGTGGGCCCCTCGTTCTGCCCGGACAGGCGGTCGGCGAGGAGGCTCTGCACGTTCATCCTGCGCTGGTCGGCCTCGAAGAGGATGTCCAACGCCCGTTTGCGCGACTTGGAGCGGGCAGACACGTGGTCGCCGCCCTAGTTCACGCGGCCGAGGTACGACCCGTCTCGGGTGTCGACCTTGATCCTGGTGCCCTGCTCGAGGAAGAGCGGCACGGCGATCTGCGCCCCGGTCTCGAGCGTTGCCGGCTTGGTGCCACCGGTCGAGCGGTCGCCCTGCAGGCCCGGCTCGGTGTAGGTGATCTCGAGGACGACCGAGGCCGGCAGCTCGACGTAGAGCGGTGCGCCGTCGTGGGTCGCCACGATCGCGTTCTGGTTCTCGAGCAGGTAGTCCGCGACCGTGCCCACGACCGGCTCACCGACGTGGAGCTGCTCGAAGGTGTCGACGTCCATGAAGACGAAGTCGGACCCGTCCTTGTAGACGTACTGCATCGTGCGCTTGTCAACGTTGGCCGACTCGACCTTGGTGCCCGCGTTGAACGTCTTGTCGACGACCTTGCCCGACAGGACCGCCTTGAGCTTGGTGCGCACGAACGCCGGACCCTTGCCCGGCTTGACGTGCTGGAACTCCACGACGGACCACAGCTGCCCGTCGATGTTGAGCACCATGCCGTTCTTGAGGTCGTTGGTCGTA
This sequence comes from Lapillicoccus sp., assembly GCF_046595215.1. Lineage (NCBI taxonomy): Bacteria > Bacillati > Actinomycetota > Actinomycetes > Micrococcales > Intrasporangiaceae > Lapillicoccus > Lapillicoccus sp. The sequence goes on from NZ_JBKJPP010000182.1 coordinate 6,267, forward strand.
GCCACTGACAGAACCGCTTTCGTATGCCGGGCACACCCGTGCCCGGGGAAACTCGCCTTGGGGAAACTCGCCTTTGGGGATCGGGGCGAGTCTACCGGGAGAGGTGTCGGGCGAAGAACTCCTCGATGCGCCGCCACGCGTCTGCCGCCGACGCCGGCTCGGGTCCGGCGCCGGTGACCTTGAGGATCGGCCGGAGGAACCACGGCCCGGTCTCGGCGTCGTTGAGGAAGGAGTGGCCGGCCTGCGGATACTCCTTCACGTCGTGCTCGACACCCAACCGGGTGAGCTGGGCCTCGAGCTTCGCGGCCGACCCGGCCAGAGCCTTGTCCTTGCCGCCGTAGCTGCCCACGACCGGGCAGGCCCCGACGAGCACGTCCGGCGTCCGCGGCAGGAACCCGTAGTTGACCGCGCTGACGTCGAAGCCGTGCCCCGCCGCTGACATCAGCGCGAACGCCCCACCCATGCAGAACCCGATGATGCCGACCTGGTCGGTCGTGTCGTCCCGGTCCAGCAACCACTGGCGCGCGGCCGCGATGTCCTGGAAGGCGCGCCCCTGTCCGGAGCGCAGGGCCGCGAAGGTGGCCTTGAGGCAGCGCCGGGCACCCCCGGACGTGAACAGGTCCGGGGCGATGACGACGTAGCCGAGGGAGGCGAGGTGGTCGGCCTGCCGCCTGGTGACGTCCTGCAGCCCGAACGCCTCGTGGACGACGACGACGCCGGGCAGCCGCTCGGTGCCCGGGGGTCGCGTCGTGTATGCCGCGAGGCCCGGTGAGGCCCCCCGGACTCGGGTGTGCGCGCCGAGGTTGACCATCTCTCCCATGGCGACACTCTGTCAGGTCGCGCGCCCGGAAGACGCCGAGCCCCCTGTCAGACCCCGATCGTCAGCACCGTCGTCGCCAGGTCATCCGCCGGGGCTTACGGCGCACGGTCTGGGCTCGGCCGTGGTCGCCCGCTCGTCCAGGGCCAGGTAGACGTGCCAGGACCCGTCGAGCCGAGCGGCGAGCCGGCAGAGCGGCGACCACCCGTTCACCGCATGGACGGGGGTGCCTGCGGGCAGGAACCCCGCGTCCCCGTCTCGAGCGGGCGGCGGCATCTGATGAGTGCGGTCGTTGAGCTCGTTCAGGGAGCAGCGGACCCGGAGCTGCACCGCACCGACCTCGCCGGCCCCGA
>NZ_JBKJPP010000081.1:0-3054 GCF_046595215.1 Lapillicoccus sp.
CAGGACCCGCGGCACCCTAAGGCGTACCCCCGGACTGCGGCGATCAACATGGGACATAGGACGAGCGGCTACCACCTGGTCGGGAGCGGCCCTGGCGCCAGCTGTCGCATACGGTAAGACTCTCTCATCACTCACGCGCCGCGCGCGCCTTGACTTGGAGGATTCGTGACCACGACGACAGCGAGCCATGATGTGTGGTCCACGCCCCTGACTCCGTTGGCCTTCCTCGGCCGCGCCGCAGAGGTGTTCGCCGATCGGGAAGCTGTCGTCTACGGCGAGCGACGCATGACGTACGCGCAGCTGTCAGAAGAGGTGACGCGTGTCGCTCAGGCACTGCGGGCCTGTGGCGTCGGCAACGGTGACCGGGTGGCGTATCTGCTGCCCAACATCCCCGAGATGCTCGTGGCCCAGTTCGCCGTGCCTCTGGCGGGGGGAGTCCTGGTGGCGGTCAACACCCGGTTGGCGCCGCCCGAGGTCAAGTACATCCTTGAGCACTCCGGCGCGAGCGTGCTGGTCGTCGACGCCGCACTGCACCCCACCGTCAGGCCGGTTCTGGCGGATCTGCCCGAGCTGCGGCAGGTCGTGACGGTCACGGACCCCGCCGGCGGTGCGAAGCCGTCACCCGACGTCCCGGGCATCGACTACGCCGAGCTGTGTGCCCGCGGCAGCGACGACCCGCTCCCGTGGACAGTGGAGGACGAACGCTCGACGATCTCGATCAACTACACCTCGGGCACGACGGGCCGCCCGAAGGGCGTCATGTACCACCACCGCGGGGCCTACCTGAACTCCCTCTCCGAGATCATCCACTCCCGGCATGTATCGCGAACCCGTTACCTGTGGACGCTGCCGATGTTCCACTGCAACGGCTGGTGCACAGGCTGGGCCGTCACGGCCATCGGCGGCACTCACGTCTGCCTGCGGGCCGTCGTCGCCGATCGGATCTGGGACCTGCTGGACGACGAGGGCATCACGCACCTGAACGGCTCCCCGACCGTGCTGGTGTCCATCGCCAACTCGCCACGGGTGCACACCCTCAAGCGCGAGGTCATCGTCACCACGGCCGGATCTGCCCCCAGCGCGACGGTGATCTCGACGATGGAGAAGATCGGCGCCAAGGTCGTGCATGTTTACGGCCTCACCGAGACCTACGGGCCCTACACCATCTGTGAGCCGCAGGACGGCTGGGATGAGCTCGACGTCAGCGAGCGCAGCAAGCTTCTCGCCCGGCAAGGCGTGGGGATGGTCGTGACGGACGGCGTCCGCGTGGTCGACGACCAGATGCGCGACGTCCCCCGTGACGGGACGACGCTCGGCGAGGTTGTCATGCGCGGCAACAACGTCATGAAGGGCTATTTCGCCGACCCCGAGGCCACCGCGGACGCCTTCAACGGCGGCTGGTTCCACTCCGGCGACCTCGGGGTCTGGCACCCCGACGGCTATCTGGAGCTGCGCGACCGCGCCAAGGACATCATTGTCTCGGGTGGAGAGAATATCTCGACGATCGAGGTCGAGGCGGCCATCGACTCCTATCCCGGTGTCCTCGAGGTCGCAGTGGTCGGCGTCCCGGACGCGAAGTGGGGCGAGCGACCGAAGGCCTTCGTGGTGGCCCGGGAGGGCGCGACTCCAACGGCCGAGCAGATCATCGCGCACGTCCGAACGCAGATCGCCCACTACAAGGCGCCCGACCAGGTCGAGCTGGTCGAGTCGCTGCCCAAGACCGCGACTGGCAAGATCCGCAAGGTCGAGCTGCGCGAGACCGAGTGGGCCGGTCACAGCAACCGCGTGCAGGGCTGAGCACCCACGCTCAGCCGCCGCTCCAGACGGGGGCCCGCTTCTCGAGGAAGGCCGCGATGCCCTCGGCTGCGTCCGGTGTCTGGCTGGTCGCGGCCATCACCTCGACCGCATAGGCGTATGCCTGGGGCTGGGCCAGATCGAGCTGTGCGTACAACGCCTGCTTGCCGATGCCCTTGCTCTGGGCGCTCCCACGCGTCACCCGCAACATCATGGCGGCCACGGCGCCGTCCAGCTCTTCGGCCGGCACGACCTGGTTGACCAGACCCCACTCGTATGCCGTCGACGCGTCGATGACGTCACCGGACAGAGCCAGTTCTACAGCCCGCTTTCGGCCCACGGTGCGGGCGATCGCCACCATCGGCGTGTGGCAGAACCAGCCTCCCTTGCCGCCGGGCGCGGCAAAGCCGGCCGTGTCGGCCGCAACGGCGAGGTCCGCCGCGGCGACGAGCTGGCACCCAGCGGCCGTCGCCAGCCCGTGCACACGCGCCACCACCGGCTGGGGGATGCGCTGCATGAGCGTCATCAGTTCGGTGCACGTCCACAACAGCTGCCGCACCTGCTCCAGGTCGCTGCCAGCCACGTCGGCGAAGTCGTGCCCCGCACAGAAGACCGGTCCGTTGGCCGCCAGAACGACCCCTCGGGCATCACTGGCCCCCACCCGTGCGAACGCGTCGACCAGCTCCTGCATGTGCAACAGCGACAGGGCGTTGCGGCGCTCCGGACTATCCATAGTGATCGTCGTGACGTCCGCGTCGCGGGTGAGCCGGATGCAGTCGTAGTCCATGGACACTCCTTCGTCAAGCCGTCGTCGTGGGCGTGTGCCAGCGTACGCAGTCCCCGGCTGAGCCCGTCAAGTTGCCCTGACGTTCACGTGGAGATGTCGTCACACAAGTCCACGACATTGCTGCCGACTCTGGTGGCGAAGACTCTCCCAGTAGACGAACGGCGACCGGACATCAAGACGCGCCGTCCGCGGCCAATCTGGATGTTGCGTCTTGATCGTCAGTGATGTGCCCCAGGCGCTTAAGGCGCTGATTGCATACGTACGTCCCCGCAGGCTTGATATAGAGCCGTGGCTTCTAAGCGCCGAGGGTGTTCTTGTCGAAGCTCGACGGCGGCAGCTCCTTCCCGCACTTGACGCACGCCTTGTAGCGGCCGCCGTCCTCTGTGACGAACCGTCGCCACTGGTGGTGAAGGTGCAGGCGGCAGCTGAGTGGGACGCGGTCCCGGACCTTGGACATGCTGTTCCCTTCGTTG
>NZ_JBKJPP010000043.1:0-19152 GCF_046595215.1 Lapillicoccus sp.
AGGGGACTACGGTCACTCCGCGACGTGTTCGCGGGCACCCTCTCCGACCTCTTCTCCGCCAGCGTGGCAGGCGGGGGTCGAGCGGGGCATGTCCAGCGCGGGATTGCCGTCGAAGAAGCTGACCGGCTTGAGGTGGAAACCGGCATAGCTGACCGGCATGACCGGCCAGTCCTCTGGTCGGACCACGTGGTGGGCGCCGAAGGAGTACCAGATGACGACGTCCTGGTCGTCGAGGAAACGGTCGGCCTTGACGAACTCCGGCAGGCCACCCGGCTTGTTGCTCTGGTTGGGGTAGTCGCCGGCGGCGTACATCTGGTCAGCCTCATATGCTGTCACCCAGAGATGTTTGTAGGCGAATTGCGCACGGTCCCAAGCCTGCGAGCCCTCCCGCTGCAGCGGTAGGACGTTCTCACCGGGCACGAGCTTATATCCGGCGGGTTGACCGAGCTCGTTGAGGGCGGAGGGGTTGACGATCTGCCAGGTCCGGCCGACGAAGGGGTTTATCAGCCGCTGGGCCTCGCTCTCCCGGGCCAGCAAAGTCTTCTTGGCCACCCACGCATTGCCGTAGGGATTGTCGGGGCCGGGCGGTAGGGCGACGGCGTCGATCTCGTAGACGGAGTTGCGCTCGCCGTCGACCTGCATGTCCAGTCGGACATTGAAGAAGTGTTGGTGGTTGGGGCCGTAGAGGCCGGGCGCCACCAAGTTGCCAAATCGCGGCTGCTCACCGACCGGGATGGCACCGGTGGAGATGACGCCGGATAGCTTGACCTCGAACTGGATGGAGCCATCGGTGTAGAGATACCAGAAGAAGCCGTACTCGTAGTTGCCGACCGTGGCGAAGCAGGAGATCACCAGTCGGCGAGAGCGGCGGACCTCGACCTTCTCGGTCCGAAAGTCGGTGTGCTTCCAGCCGACGCCGAAGTCCTCCTCGTGCATGCAGATGGCGTTCGGGATGGTGCGCGGCTGCCCGTCCTGGTCGTTGACGACGGCGTCGAAGTAGCGGATCTCGCCCAGGCAGTCACAGCCCAGCTGCAGCGGGTTCAGCAGCAGCCCGACCCCGTACTCGCCTTCGTCGAAGACGTTCTTGATGCGGTGCGTCGGAGCCGGGTCGCCATAGGGGATGTACATCTCCGAGAGCGACGCCCGGTAGATGACCGGGCGCAGCCGTCCCCGGTCCGTGTAGCCGATCTGGTGAAGGACGAGCCCCTCCCGGGGGGTAAAGCCCACCCGCAGTCGCCACTTCTGCCAGCTCACTGCGTGCCCGTCGACGGTGAAGCTCGGGCCCTCCGGCTGGGTGATCTCGATCGGTCGCACGTCCTCACGGAGCGCGGCGTGCGCCGGCCGGTTGTCGTCGTCGAGCATCAGCTCCGGCGCGTAGTTGCCGGCTTGCTTCGGAAAGGGCACGACGCCGTGGTCGCGGACGTCGATCACCTCCATCAGGTCCAGGTCCACCAGCACGACCAACCCCTCGACAGGACGGGCGTAGCCGTTGTCATCCTCTCGGGAGCGGACGAAGGTCAGTGGCCGGATGAGACGGCGGCCGAGCGGGTCCTCGATGTCGTAGCCGGCGGCCCAGGGGTCGATCATTGCCAGGGCGTAGTCGGTGACGCCCCGCCGCCGCATCGCCTCCTGCCATCGCGGGTCGGCCCGGGTGATCTCCTCGGTGCTGAAGAATTCCTCCAGCATCACGCTGGGCTGGACACCTTCGAGGACCTGCCAGGAAGTCACGACGCCCAAGGAGAGGGACACGACTGCCTCAACCGTCTGTCGATGCCCGCGGTCGTAGAGCACCACGAAGGCGGCTCGCTCAGGCAGCTCAGTTTCTCGCCCGAAATAGTCAAGCACCTCACGCTTGGGCGGCTCCTGCAGCGCGATCGAGACGAAACGGACCCGGGGATCAAGATCGCGTTGCTCACGGAGGATGGCCGATGCTCGGCCGATCTCCTCCGCACCCAGAGGCTCCAGTGGGTGGCTGGCGGTGCTGACATCGGACGACTGGACTGGCATGGGTATCTCCTCGGGGAACGTCGAAGCGGACTGGTCGGGGCCGCGCTGACTCGGCGGAGCCGCGAACGGTGGATCGTCTGGTCGAATCACCGCACTAGCCAGTTCCCCTCAGCTCGACGTAGCCGCCGCCGCGTTGGGCGCTTCCGCTGAGTCCGCGGCCCGGCGTACGTACTGTGATGCGGGTCCGGTCCGCACGAAACAGGTCGCAGGAGAACTCGAATGGCACGTCGTTCTGGTCGAAGGTCGTTCTCGTGATCGACAATAGCGGGGTCTCGGGTTCCACGGCGAGCAAGGCGGCCTCGTCATCGGTCGCCTTCACGACCTCGATGAGTTCCTCCGCATCGGCCGGCAGCGTGGAGAACTCCCTCTCGAACAGCTCGTATATGGATCCGCCGAGCTGCATCTCGAGCAGCCCGGGAAAACGGTCCGCCGGAAACTGTGCGTGATCCAGCGAGATGGGTGTCCCGTCGGCCAACCGGATCCTGCGGATGACAACAACGAGTGCGTCGGGCTCCAGGCGCAATGCCGTACGGGTGGTCTGGTCTGGCGCGGCCATCTGAGTCGACAGGATGCGGGTTCCGGCGACGTAGCCCTGGCGAGCGAGGTAGGCGGGCACGCCGACGACGCGGCTGAGGTCACGGTTCACCTTGGCGTGGCTGACAAAGGTGCCTCCCGCGCGCCCCGGTACCCGACGGACGAGGCCTGCATCCTCGAGGGTAGCCAGCACCTGGCGGAGCGTGGCCCGGCTGACAACGTACTGCGCAGCCAGCTCTCGTTCGGTACCAAGACGGGCTCCGGGCTCCAGCGCTCCGGACCCGATGTCGGAGAGCATCTTGCGACGCAACTTCTCCGCCACCGAGTGCTCAACTGCCATCATGGCCTCCAGGGACGGGCGGGGGGTCGATCAATTCGGTCGGACCCGTTGTTGGTGGTGGCCGAACCCTACCGTCGCGGCAGGAGACAGCCGACGCATCCACGATCACATTGCCTCAAGGGCCATCAGGGACTCGGGGAGAGTTTGGCCGCCGTCGACGACCAGAGACTGTCCCGTGATGTAACCGGCCTCGTCGGTGGCAAAGAAGAGGGCGGCGTTGCCGATATCCTCGACCGCTCCAAGTCTGCCCTGGGGAACAGACGCGGCCATCTGGTCGAGGTAGCTCTGGCCCAGGTCGTCGAGGCCCTCGGTCTTGATGTTGCCGGGGAGAACTGCGTTGATGGTGATCCGTTTCGGGGCGAGCTCGATTGCCGCCGTGCGGATGAACCCGAGCTGGGCGGCCTTGCTGGCGCCGTAGTGCGACCAGCCGGGGAACCCCGTCATGGGTCCGGTGATGGACGAGGTGACCACGATTCGTCCGTGCCCCGAGGCCTCCAGCGCGGGAAGGCACGCCTGGACGGCGAACACGGTGCCTTTGAAGTTCGTGGCCATGACGGTCTCAAGGTCTTCAGGTGTCATATCGGTCAGCCTCGCCGCAGGGAAGATTCCGGCATTCGCGCACAGCACGTCGATGCCACCGTTGCGTTGCAGTGCGACACGTGCCATGTCGTCGCAAGCCGCGCGGTCACTGACGTCGACCCGATGCGTGGATACGCTACCGCCAAGCCCAGACAGTGAGCCTGCGGCGGCATCGAGACCGGCCTGGTCACGTCCGACGATCAGGACATTGGCTCCAGCCTTGGCAAAGACGGACGCGATTCCTCTGCCGATGCCTTTGCTGCCGCCGGTGACGATGACCGAGCGACCAGCGACTGATGTGAACATGGGAGACCTCACTGAGGAGAGCCAGAAGCCGGAACGGCTCGGCTGAGCGATTTACCACCGGATGCTACGTAACGTTCGGCCAGGACACACGACGCGGCGGTGTAACCGGGGCCCTTGACCTGGCATTCGCGCGAGTGGGAGTGGGAACCCATCCACGCAAGCAGAAGGAGCCGCCGCAACATGACGAACGTTGCGAGCATATTCTCGTCCTCTACCGACAACGGGGCGATCGATCGGTATCCGTGGAGCCAGGCGGCCTGCCACTGCGGCAGCCGAGGGTCATCCTCGATGAACGAGACCGCCGTGCCGAAGTCGTAAAGGTACCAAGAGAAGCCGCAGTCGTCGAAGTCGATGACGTTGACCTGGTCCCCGTCGATGAGCAGGTTAGCGAGCCGCAGGTCAGCGTGCACGAGGCCGAACCGATCCGCTGCGTCGCCGTACTCGGCCAGCCGCAGACGTACTAGGTCGGCTGCGGAGCCGAGGATCGGGGTTTCAGCGGCACCGACACCGATGCCGTCCTGCCACCGACCCCACCGCTGTTTGTCTCCCAACGAGTGCTCCCAGTCCCAGGAGAACCGGGTGAAACCGTCGGGGCGTGTCCATCTCTGCGAGTGCTGGTGTATGAGGGCGGTGAGCCGGCCGAGCGTCGTGAAGCTCCCGAGGTCCAGTGCGATCTCGTCGGGCTCCAACCCGCTGACGACCTCGAACAGCACCGCGTAGCGCTGCACGCCGTTGACGGTGGCTGTCACCACTCGGCTACCGTCCGGCGCCGGTATGACAACTGGGGTCGAGACCTCTGACTGCTCTCGCAAGGCAGTCAGCCAGTCCAGTTCGGAGTGGATGGACTGGAGCGGGTGGTAGTCCTCACGGTGCACCCGCAGGATGCCGTTTCGCCCAGTGCCGGGGTCGTCGACGAGGTACGTCGCGTTCTCGGACAGGTTGATCATTCGGAACTGCAACTGATCGGAGAAGCCATACTGCTTCAGGGCGACGGCTGCAACCTGATCGTCGCCGCGTGCGGTCTCCTCGTCCCGAGTCCGGCTCATCTCCTCTCCCCTGTCAGTGCTCACGACCCTCAACCTCGCTCAAGACCTTGGTGATCCGGTCGCGTGCCGTCACGACATCCTCCAGCCGACCACTGAGGTACAGACGCCCGGCTGCCCCGATCATCTGGACATCGACCAACGTGACGCCCGGTGCGGCGCGTTCCGCCTCGTTGGCCGCGACCGCGGCGAACAGCGCCGGAGTCATCTCATAGACCAGCAGCGTCTCCGCTGGCATCACCATGGATCCCTGGCGATTTCGGTTCAGGATCACTGCATGCTGATCAGTGATGTTCTCGATGATGTCGTGGTAGAGGACGCGTGGTCGCAACTGGTCGCGGGCGAACGCCCCGATCCCCTCCAGGATGGCCTTGCCAGCCTGCTCCACGTCTGTCAGGTCTCGGGCGTGGATCTCCAGGACTCCGAACTGTCGCTCGACGAACAGGATGCCCGCTTCGACGGTCGGGACCGCCTTCAACGCCAGATCGATCACCCGCTCAATGGCGAGGGCGGGTGCCACTTCGATGATCAGGGCGTGGTCTTTCTCGAACGGCGGGTAGCCGCGCGCCCTGGTCGGGGTCCCCATGTACGCCGCGAACTGCTGCTGCAGGTCCTGGACGAGCAGGTAGACCCGCAGGTCGGTGCGGGGAAAGCTTTCGCTGGCCAACAGGGCCACCTCCGATGAGTGGGACGTGCAGTCGATCGGGGCCGGGTTACTTGTCTGCGATGTTGAAGTGCGCGCCCAGATCGGGGTGCGGGCGCGGGATGACATAGACGCTGACGAGCTCGCCAACCTGTGCAGCGGTCTCCGCACCGGCCTCGGTGGCGGCCTTGACAGCTCCGACCTCACCAGAGATGACGACCGCAACGAGCCCGTCGCCGACCTCCTGACGGTCGGTGATGGTCACGTTCGCGGCCTTGACCATGGCGTCGGCGGCCGCCAGTGCTGCCACAAAACCCTTGGTCTCGATCATGCCGATAGCACTGCTTGCCATTGCTGCTCCTTGCGGTTGTGCTCGCACATGGTGCGCGAGACGTCAGGGTCGGGCTCTGCCCGAGGGGGGAGTGTTGGCTTTCGTGGAGCGGATCGAGCGCGGAATCTTCTCGGGCGGGAGGGGGTCGATCGAACCGATCACGAGGGCGTCCACGGGAGGTGGCGGCCCGGGGAACCACGCGGCGGCGACCGATCCCTGGACCACCAGTACCCGCTCACCGATCCCGGTACCGAGGACGTCGAACGCGATTAGCGTGGTCTTCGAGTCCTCCGTCTCGACCTCGAGGAAGGCCCCGCTGGGCAGTCCCTCAATCCGCCGGGTCGACCAGACGTTCCCGGTCACGACACCTCGTAGCATCAGTGCTCCTTCTCAACGTGGACGCCCAACGATCGCGCCTTGTCGCGCGCCAGGGGTGTCAGAACTGCTCCGCGGGCCAACAGGAGGCGCTCGCCGGCGTCACCCGCAGCCACCACGCATCGCTCCGTGACTGCTCCGCGCTCGATCCGTCGAACGGGCGCGGGCGTGGCGGCAGGCGTGTGGCCCGGGGCAAGCGTGAACCGGTAGCGCCCGGCCCTGAGGTCCTGCCGGTTCTTGGGGTTTTCGAACAGCTCCAGCAACTGCCGGGCAAACGCGTCGAGATCCCCGTCGCTGCCGATCCGGATGCTCTCGACACGCCCCGTGCCCGGCGCGACCCCTGGACGTGTCCGGCCGGCCGCCGTTGAATCGACCGTTGCGGCCATGGGTACCGCGGCGGCTGCCCTGATAAGAAAAGCGGAGGCCGGCGGGTCCGACCTAGCCTGCCGGACTGAGGTCGCGACCATCTCGGCAACAGCCTCTCGAACCGTGGCCGCGATCAACGCCCGCAGTCCCTCGCCACCGAGTTCGGTCATGCCAGGCTCCGCAATGCCTTTTCCGCGGCCTCTGCGGCCTGCCGGACGTCTGCTTCCTTACCCGCGAGATACACACGGCCGGTGGCACCGATCATGCGGTAGTCGACGACCTTGATGTCGGCCGCCTTCTCCGCCTCGTTGGTGGCAAGGATCGCGTACGAAGCCGGCTGGACCTCGAGGACGAACAGCGAATCCCCAGGAAGGGCCATCGACCCGATTTTGTTGCGGTTGATCAGGAAGGCGTGCTGGGGGTCAATGCTCGAGATGATTGTGCTGGCCAAGATGGTCGCCTTGACCGCCTGGTCCCGGGTCACCCCCAGGTCATCCAAAACGGCGTCGGCGGCCGCTTTGACCGCCCCGGTCTCGCCATGGAACTCCAGGTAGCCGAACTGTCTCTCGACCACCAGGACACCGGCCTGGACCTCGGCGTGCTTGAGCGCCACATCTGTGAGTGGCTCGATGTCGATGCCGGGCGCGACCTCGATGATCTGTGCGGCCATGCTCGCTCGGGGCAGGGAACCCTTGACCCAGGTCCCCAGGTAGCACATCGTCTGCGGCTGTAACCGGTCGATGAAGATGAAGGAACGTAGCTCTGCCACTGGTCAGCCCTTGAGGAGTTGGGAGAGTTCTTCGACAACGAGCCGTCGGATCTCGGCCCGGAACTGCTCGTCGCTGCCATTTCCGTTGCCGCCCATGGTGCGCGCCACCCGCGCCGCAATGCGGTCTTCGGCGTTGACACCGTTCACGCTCGCCTTGACGACGCCGCCGGTCGCGCTGGCATCGTTGGACGCCACCGGGTAGGCCGGGACGGCTGTGCCGTGCTCCCGCCAGGGGGTGAGACCGGAGAAGTCGGCCATCGGGAAACGCGGATCGGAGTTGTACGCGATTCGCGCCCAGTTCAGCAGGTGTTTGGGTTCGAGGTTCTCCCCGACCGAACTACGGCCGGCGAACCCGGTCCCGATCGTCATGGTCGGCGCGAGGTTGGTGCCCATTCCCGAACTTCCCAAGCTGTTGCCGACGTTCACCGCCACCCGCAGCACGGGCACCCGGGCGGTGAACTCCATGATCGTCTGCGGATCCTCTGAATGGATGGCTGCTGAGTGACCGGCACCGGCGATGCGCACGATCGCACGCGCGGTCTCGATGCCACGACGGGCGTCGGGCACCCGGATCATCCCCAGAACTGGGGAGAGCTTCTCGTGCGTCAATGGCTCCTCGGGCACGGCGACGTCGAACGGTGCCACCAGCACCTTGGTGCGTGGTCCGACGCGAAGCCCCGCCCCTTTGGCTATCAGTGCGGCGTCCTTGCCCACCACGTCGAGGTTGAGCCGCCCGTAGGGGAACATGAAGTCGCGCAGGCCTGCCGCGCCCGCCGCATCGAGAACATACGCTCCGCAGCGTTCCATCTCCCGAATGAGCTTGTCGGCGATGGAGTCTTCGACGATGAGGACCGACTCATTGGTGCACAGGGTGGAGTTGTCGAATGCCTTGCTGTCAATGATGAGCTTGGCCGCGACCTTGGCGTCGGCCGTCCCGTCCACGAAGACGGGGACGTTGCCGGGGCCGACCCCGATGGCGGGGTTTCCCGAACTGTAGGCGGATCGTACGACCGCGGCCCCGCCGGTGGCCAGGATGACGTTGGTCCTGGCGTCGGACATCAACGCATCGATCAGGGGTACGGACGGCTCGCCTACATACTGGATGATGCCGTCCGGCGCGCCGGCGCGCACCGCCGCCTCACCGAGCACCCGTGCCGCGTCAGCGCAAGACTTCTTGGCCAGGGGGTGCGGGCTGATGACGACCGCGTTCCGGGTCATCAGGCTCAGCAGGATCTTGAAGTAGACGGTTGCAACGGGATTGGTCGAGGGCGTCAGGGCGAGCACGACGCCGGCAGGGCGAGGGACCTCGACGATCTTGCGGGCGATGTCGAGGCGCGGGGTGACGAAGTCCTGGTCCCGGTACTGCTCAAGGATGCCTCGGGAGCAGGCCTGGTTCTTGATCACCTTGTGGTCCACCACGCCGAATCCGGTCTCCTTGACCGCCCATTCGGCGTACTCACGCGACTTCTCGTACGCCGCGTCGGCGACCGCTGTGACGATACGCATCACGTGCTCGCGATCGTACGTTGCAAAGGCGCTTGACGCCCACGTCGCGCGCTCGAGCATGTGCCCCGCCTGCGCGATTGCGGCGTCGGTGTTCTGTTCGCTCATCAGCTGGCTCTCCGTCCGGGCTTGCCGACCGCAGACTCGGCGCGGGCGATGCCCAACGTGGTGCGGTCGAGAAGTTCCTCGCACAACGCCGGCGTCATCAAGATCCCTGGCTTGTACTGCAACACCCGCGGGTCGAGGGTCGAGAAGATCGCCCAGACCCCCAGATTGTAGAGCTCGCGCATGACGTACTTGGCGCCCTCGGGGTGGTTGAACTCCAGTCCCATCACCACGCCGTGCTGGCGGATCCCGATGAACCAGTCGCGGTGCTGGGCCTGGATCTGACGAAGCCCGGTGCCGATCAGGTCGGAAATGTAGTGCACCATCGAGCGGACCTCAGGGCGGCGGGTGATCTCCAGCGTCTTGAGCGCGGCGATGCATCCGAGCTCTGCGCCGCCGAAGGTGGAGATGTGGCCGAAACCGTCCTCATTGAGCCACGCCCCGGCGCGTTCGCTCAGCAGGGCGGCTGCGATCGGGTAGACACCGCCGGACAGGCCCTTGCCGGTCACCATGATGTCCGGTTGGATGCCGTGCTTGGTGATCGCCCACACCTCGCCGGTGCGCATCAGCCCAGTCTGGACCTCGTCGGCGATGTACAGCGCGTCATACCTCTCACAGAGCTTCTTGACGGCTTCGAGGTAGCCCGGCTCAGGTAGTGGGAACCCGTAGGTCGCCGGGATGGTCTCCATGATCACCGCCGCGACGTCCCGCCCTTTCAGCGCATCCTCCATCGCGGCAAGATCGTTGAACGGCACGTGCGGGAAGTCCTCAGGCTGGTCGGCCAGGAACAACTTGGAGAAGCGGTCGTCTCCGGCGGCCAGGGCCAGACCGGTGTGGCCGTGGTACGCCTTGTTGATCGAGACGATCTTGCGCTTCTGGGTGGCGTGCCTCGCGCTCTTGAGTGCGATGTCGATCGCCTCTCCCCCACCGGTGGCATATGCCACCTTGGTCAAGGACGGAGGCGCGCTCTCGATCAGAGCCTGCGCCAGCGCGGTGCGCGCCAGTGACGGGAAATGGTGGTTGCCGATGTCGAAGTGGCCCATCGCGGTCTTCACCGCCGCCATCACCTCGGGGTTGCGGTGGCCCAGGTTGTAGGTGCCTCCGTTGAGGTGCACGTCGATGAGCCGCCGGCCGTCCATGTCCCACAGCAGGTAGCCCTCGCGCCGGTCGATGACCAGATCGATCCCGGAGTCCACCCAGAACTGGGTCTTGCCCGGGTTCCAGTACTCCTTGGACTTGGCAAGAACCTCATCCTTGGAGTCGAAGCGGAACAGGTCGTACTCGGGCATCGGTCACCTGTCGCTGTTGGGCCCTGACTGCGGGGCGGAGGAGCGCTGCGCTGGCCCGAGCATCATTGGTCGAACCGTATGTTGTCAATGGTCTGGTCGAAACCAGTACTTGTCGAACCAAAGTCTTGCGTCCGGCGTTCCGCAGTGCCACGATGCCCACGTCAGTGTGACGTGGGTCATGCGCCTTCGCGCTACGCCGCGCCTCGTCAAGTCCAGCAGACTGAAAAGAGGTTCCTAGGTGGCCAATCTCAAGATTGAGCAGTTCGAGAACGCGCCGGTCCCGAGGGCGGAGAGCAGCAACCGCCTCAAGGTCGGCGCGGTCGGGTTGTTTGGGGTGCTGTTCATGGCGCTGGCAAACGCGGCCCCGATCACCGCGATGACCGGCAATGTGCCCATCGCGACCGCCTACGGCAACGGGGTCTCCGCCCCGGCGGGCTTCCTCGTCGCCACCGTCGTGCTGACCCTGTTCACCGTCGGATATGCCGCCATGGCCCGCCACATCACCAGCGCGGGGGCCTTCTACGGTTTCGTCAGCCACGGGCTCGGCCAGGTCTGGGGAATGGCCACCGGCCTGCTGGCCACGATGGCCTACATCGTCTTCGAGGGCTCGCTCATCGGCATCTTCTCCTACTTCACCAACACCGCCCTCAAGACGTGGTTCTCAGTTGACGTGAACTGGCTGCTGATCGCTGTCGTGGGCATTCTGCTGGTCGGCGCGTTCGGGTACTTCGACATCAGCATCGCCGCGGCCCTGCTCGGGTTCTTCCTGGTGTGCGAGGTCGTCCTGCTCGCTGCCCTGGCGTTCTCGGTGCTGTTCAAGGGAGGCGGCCCAGACGGACTGATGGCGGCCTCCCTCAACCCCGTCAATGCCTTCAAGGGCCTGCCCGAAGGTGGGGGGCTCGGGGTCAAGTTGGGCGCCGACGCCTTGCCGGCCGGGTCTGCGGCCATCGGTCTGTTCTTTGCCTTCTGGTCATGGGTGGGCTACGAGACGACTGCCGTCTACGGCGAGGAGTCCCGCAACCCCAGGAAGATCGTTCCTCAGGCCACCCTGATCGCGGTGGTCGGGCTCGGTCTCTTCTACACCTTCGTGTCCTGGATGGTGATCGCCGGCAACGGCGCCAAAGCCTCGCTTGACCAGGCCGCGAACAACTCGATCGGGATGTTCACCGACCTGGCCGAGGCCAACCTCGGGGGAAGCTGGATCACCTACGTCTACCTGTTCCTGGTCGTGTCCGGTTCCTTCGCGTGCGCGCTCGCGTTCCACAATGCCGCGGCCCGGTACATGTACGCGATCGGTCGGGAGGTGCCCGGGCTGCGCCGGAGCCTGGGTGCCACCCATGGCAAGCACCACTCGCCGCACATCTCCTCGATCGTGCAGTCGGTGATCACCCTCGTCCTCACCGTCGGCTTCTACATCCTCACTCCCAACGGCAGCGACGCGAACCAGGGCGGATACATCTACGAGTACGGGTTGCTCGCCGTGCTCGGCACGATGGCCATCCTGATCGTGATGATGATTTGCTCGGTGGCGGTCATCTGGTACTTCCACGTCAAGAAGGTTCATCAGGGCAACCTGCTGACCACCGCGATCATCCCGGGCCTGGGCGGCGTGGGCATGCTCTTCGTGGTCTATCTGCTGTTCAGCAACCTCTCCTTCGCTGGTGGGGCGGCTGCTGGGTCACTCTTCTTCAAGGCGATGCCGTGGATCGCCTTAGCGACCTTCGTGTTGGGTCTCGTCGCGGCACTTTGGCTACGCTCGAACCGACCCGAGACGTTCGACGCGATCGGGCGGACAGTCCTCGAGGAGTCCGCCGAGCGCGGCTGATGCGACAGCAACCCATGATGGGCGAGGTGCGGTGCCGAGTCGGGCGCCACACCTCGCCCCGACCCGAGCGGAGCATGAATGAGTGAGCAGCTCAGGCAGCCATTCGTGCTGAGCCACGCCATCGACCCCGAGCCGGATCCCGCCCGGTTGGTGTACGCGTTCGGCGGCGTCGAGCCGGTGGCCAGCATCTCGCCCGGCACGATCCTTTCGACCTCCACCCTCGACTGCTTCGCCGGACGGGTCCGCTCTACAGCCGACCGCGTCAGCGAGGTCTGCGATCCGCGGTTCATCAACCCGCAGACCGGCCCCTTCTTCGTGGAGGGCGCTGAGCCCGGCGATACCCTGGCCGTGCACTTCGTCTCGATCGAACCCAGGGAGGCATGGGGAGTCAGCACCTTGGTGCCCTTCTTCGGTTCGCTGTCAGCCAGCGCCACCACGGCCCTGCTGCACCCTGCCCTGGCCGAGCGCACCTGGATCTACGAGATCGACCGCGCGGACCGGCTGGTCCGCTACGCCGCGTTGGACACGTCATTCACCGCCGCTCTTCCTCTGGACCCGATGCACGGCACTGTCGGTGTCGCGCCGGCGCTCGGTGAGGTGCGTTCGTCGCTGGCGCCCGGCGACTGGGGCGGGAACATGGACACTCCCGAGATGCGCGCTGGCGTGACCTGCTACTTGGGCGTGAACGTGCCCGGCGCACTATTCAGCCTTGGGGACGGGCACGCCAGGCAGGGCGAGGGCGAGGCGTGCGGCGTGGCGGTCGAGTGCGCCATGGACACCGTCCTGATCGTTGATCTGGTCAAGGGTGTGAGTACCCCTTGGCCGCGGCTTGAGAGCGACGAGTTCCTGATGACCACGGGCTCGACCAAGCCGTTGGAGGACGCCTTCCGGATCGCCCAGGTGCAGATGGTCCGCTGGGTCGCGGAGCTGACCGGGCAGTCCGAGCTCGACGCCTATCAGCTGGTCTCGCAGACCTGCCTGTCACCGGTTGCCAACGTGGTCGACACCGTCTACACGATGGTCTCCAAGGTGCCCAAGGCGGTGTTTCCCGAAGCGGTAGCGATGCGCGGGGCGCATGTCAGGTTGCGTCGCGCCGCTGCTGCACACCTGGCCACTCGATGAGGCGGCGCATGTGCCGAGGGTGACCCGCACCGAGGTGGACCTGGGGCTCGCTCGGCGCATGGCCGCCGCGGCTGTCGAAGCCGCCACCAGCCTGGACGCGCTTGTCTCGGTGGCGGTGGTCGACGGCGGTGGCCACCTGGTCTGCTTCGAGCGCATGGACGGTGCCGAGATCGCCGGTCCCGTGCTGGCGCCCGACAAGGCGTACACGGCGGTCGCCCACCGTGCCCGCACCCACGAGCTCGCGCCGCTGGTGATGCCCGGCGGCCCGTTGGCCGGCATGCAGTCGGCCTCCCACGGCCGGTTCGTGTGCTTCGCGGGGGGGATACCGCTGTGGTCGGGCCAAAGGGTGGTGGCCGGGGTTGGGGTGAGCGGCGGCACCGCCGAGCATGACCTGGCCTGCGCTGAGGCGGCCGCCGAGGTCTTCGACGCCGCAGAGGTCACACAGTGAACGCGCCTAGCCCGGAGCCCATCGGCCGGTTCCGGTTCATGGATGCCCAGCCGGTGAACCTTGACGGGTTGGCGGTCGAAGATGCCCGCCTGGGCCTGATCGCGTTCGACTCCCCGGATGACCCTGCGCCCTCACTCGTGCTGGGACCAGAGGGCGCCGTCGTGGAGATGGACTCCCGCCCCGCCGCCGCGTTCGACGTCCTGGACGAGTTCATCGCCCGGCACGGCCTTGACCTCGACGTGGCCGCGGAAGCGATGGCCCTGGACGACGTGGCCTTCGCCCGGATGGTCGTCGACCCGCAGACCCCTCGCGCGGAGGTCCTACGGCTTGCCGCTGGGATGACCCCGGCAAAGTTGGCCCGAGGCCTGTCTCTGCTGCGCCCTGTCGAGCTGGGCATGGCGATGACGAAACTACGGGCCCGGCGTACGCCGAGCAACCAGGCCCACGTGACCAACCGGTCCGACGACCCGCTACTGCTCGCTGCTGACGCGGCGACCGCGGCGGCATTCGGGTTTCGCGAGATCGAGACCACAGTGCCGGTCCTGGGTGACGCGCCGTCCAACGCCGTCGCGGTCTCCATCGGGGCGGCTGTGGGTGCGCCCGGTGTGCTGGTGCAGTGCTCGGTGGAGGAGGCCGCTGAACTGGAGATGGGCATGCGGGGCCTGGTTTCCTACGCAGAGACCGTCTCGCTGTACGGCACCGAGCAGGTCTTCGTCGATGGGGACGACACGCCCTGGTCGAAGGCCTTCCTGACGTCCGGCTACGCATCCAGGGGGATCAAGATGCGGGTGACGTCGGGGGGCGGCGCGGAGGCCTTGATGGGCGCTGCGGAGGGCCGGTCGATGTTCTACCTTGAGGCGCGTTGCGTCGCGCTCGCCCGTGCGATCGGCGCGCAGGGAGTCCAGAACGGCGGCATCGACTCGGCAGCGGTGGCGGGCTCGGTGCCCGGTGGCGTCCGCTCCTTGATGGCCGAGAACGTCATGGTAATGGCTCGCAATCTCGAGGCATGCACCGGCAACGACGCGCTGATGTCGGAGTCTGATGTCCGACGCACGTCGCGTACCTTGCCGATCCTCCTGGCAGGTTCTGACTTCGTGTGCAGCGGGTTCGGCTCGATTCAGCGCTACGACAACATGTTCGGTCCGAGCCAGTGGAACGCAGAGGACATCGACGACTTCCTGGTGATACAGCGCGACTGGGGTGTCGACGGCGGTCTGCGGACCGCTGGTGAGCGGCAGGTCGCCAGACTCAGAACCCGGGCGGTAGTGGCAGTGCGCGCCGTCTACCGGCACCTCGGCCTGGGGGACTTCACCGACGAGTGGGCGGCACAGGCTGTCGATGCCGCAGGTTCTAAGGACGTGCCGGCGGCCGACCTGATGACCCCGCTGGTCGCGGCACGGATCATCCGCGAGACCGGACTGACGATGCTTGACGTGGTGACCGCGTTGTATGAGACCGGTTTTGAGGAGGAGGCTGGCCGGATACTGGCCCTGCTCAAGGCCCGAGTCGCGGGCGACTACCTGCAGACGGCGGCGATCTTCGACGAGTCGTTTCGGGTTCTGTCTCTGGTCACCGACCCGAACGACTATGCCGGGCCTGGCACCGGATACTTCCCCACAGCTGACCGGCAGGCTGACATCGATGCCGTGCGCCAGCAGCGGTCAGTCGATGACTTGCTCGTGGAACAGGCGGGGTACCGCTCCGGCGCGCTGCGCGCTGTCGGGACGGCCGGGCAAGGAGCCGACCCGCGTGAGGTGGTGATCGGGGTGTCACCGGCGGTAGGCCGGGAGGTCTGGCTCACCCTGTCGGGGCTGACCGTGGTCGAGGCGCTGGGCGAGCTGCTGGCAGGCATGGAAGAGGAAGGGTGCGTCGGCCGGGTCGTCCGGGTGAACGGCACCATCGACCTTGGTCTGATCGGGCTCACTGCTGCGCGGTTGTCCGGCTCAGGGATCGGGATCGGGATGCAGGGCAAGGGAACCGCACTGATCCACCGGCGTGACTTGCCACCGCTGGCGAATCTCGAGTTGTACAGCGTGGCACCCTCGGTCGACGCGTCTCTTTACCGCCGGCTCGGGGTGAATGCGGGGCGTCACGCCAAGGGTGCCACGCCGGAGCCGACCCGCAACCCGTACAGCGACGAGGCGATCGAGGCCAGGTATCACACCAAGGTCGTCGCATTGGTGGACATCGAACGCCGTTGCAGCGACCCTGATCGTGGTGTTGAGGAACTGGAGGTGGACCGGTGAGTGCTCTTGGCGCCTCGGGTCGTGACCCCGCGGACGTCACTTTGGACTCGGTCCGGGAGGGTTCGGTCGAGATGGCTGACGTGAGCATCCACCCCTTGACCCTGGAGCATCAAGCGCAGGTGGCGGAGGCACACGCCAACCCGCAACTGGCGAGCAACTTTCGCCGGGCTGCGGAGCTGACCGCTTTGGCCGATGACGAGGTTTTGGCGCTCTACGAGGCGCTGAGGCCGCACCGCTCCACGGCCGAGGAGCTGGCCGACCTTGCGGGTCAGTTGGAAAAGCGAGGTGCGGTGCGCAACGCGGCCCTGTTCCGGGAAGCCGCGCAGGTTTACTCCCGCCGTGGTCTGCTGAAGCAGTGAGGTTCGTTGCCGGGGTCGACGTGGGCAACACCACGACCGAGGTCGTTGTCGTCGACACAGCGCTGACGCCTCCCGAGCCGATGGCGTGGGATCGCGCCCCGACCCGGGGCAGCAAGGGCTCAGTTGAGGCGTTGCGTGGGGCCGCGGGCCTCGTGAGACGGCTGGAGCGACGCATCGGACGATCTGTCGACCTGGTCGCGGCGGCACCCCAGCACCCCGTGGAGACTCACGCGGCGAGCGTGCCAGAGCCGGCGCCGCCTACCGGACGGCTGGAGATCATCCGGGCAGAAGGGGACACCCCAGGGGGAACCGGAACCGCGGTTGGAGTACCGGTTTGGGCTGGCAGCTCGGCGCGGTCGATGGACCAACCCGTCATTTTGCTCGTACCGGCTGGATCGGGATTCCGGGTCGCGGTCGAAGCTTTCCATGCCTGGACGAAGGCGGGGAGCGACGTGCGGGGCCTGCTACTCGCCGACGACGAGGGTGTGTTGGTCGCGGCGCGACTGAACGTCTCCCTGCCCGTCGTCGACCAAGCCGATGTCCATCAGGCAGCCGCGGCCCTACGGGTGGCCCTGGAAGTGAGGCCGCCGGGGCACGCCCTACAGGTACTGGTCGACCCGATTCGACTCTCTGCCCTTCTGGGGCTCGACAACGCTGAGCGTCCGGACGCGGTCAGGTTGGCTGCTGCACTCGGTGACGCCTCCCGCGCGGTGATTGGCGTGCATGCGGAACCGGTGGGCCCAGCCTCACCCCCGGCCGGTGAGGTCCAGCTGCGTGACCATGGCCGCCGGGAGGACTTCGACGCCACGCTCATCGCGTCACTTCCGGTCGGCTCCGTGCGCCGCTGCACCCCTCCCGGATTCAGCCGAACCGAGGCGTGGGAAGTCGACGACCTCTGGGTGGTGGGGATGCGTGAGGTGGCCACCTCGGTGTCGGCCCGGATCGACTCGACCACCGCGCGAGCCGTCGTGCTGGCAGCGCTGAGATCCGGCCCCCTAAAGACCATGCCCGACGTTGTGTTGGGTCAAGAGCTGGACGTTCCAGTGCGGCTGGTTCGGGCCGAGTCCGCGGCGGCCCGGGCGGGCGCGCTCACCACGCCGGGAGCCCGGCAGGGCTCCATCGTCGCTGACCTGGGTGGAGGCACCGTCGACATAATGGGGAGCGCCGGCCGCGAGATTGTGGCGGCTGGTGGGGGCGAAATGCTCACCGCGGCGGTCGCCACGTACCTTCGCCTGCCGCGCGGGGCCGCCGACTGGGTCAAGCGTGGTCCATGCTCACGCCTCGAAGCACCCCAGGTGGCGCTGGCTGAGGACGGGGTCCGAACCTTCCTGGACCATCCCGCGCCGCCGGCTGCTGTCGGCTCGTTGGTCGCTGCCGGTCCAGCCGGCCTGTTGCCCTTCGGGGGGTCGCTCGCCCCCGCCGCATGGCGATCGCTGCGGCTGCGCCTCAAGCAGCGCGTGCTCGCGGACAACCTAGCCCGCGCGATGAGGAGCCTTGGCGAGCAGGGGCGAGACGTCCTGCTTGTGGGGGGAGTCGCCGGAGACGAGGAGCTTCTCGGTCTCCTGCGCCCCATCCTTCCCGGGGTGGCTGTGGGTCGCGCCGATGTCGCAGGCCGATTAGGTCACCGCTACGCGGTCGCCTACGGGCTGGCGCTGCTCGCGACCTCTGGAAGCGACTCCTAGTGTCCGAGCCTGAAATAAGTTGAAGATATCGTGAGAGGGAATCCAAGATCTCCTCGGCGGACTTCTTCCAGATGAACGGCTTCGGGTCGGCGCTCCAGGACGTGATCCACGAGGCGATATCGGCTTCGAGGGACTGGACGTTCTTGTGGGCGCCTCGCCGGATCTTCTGGTCGGTGAGATAGCCGAACCACCGCTCCACGTTCTCGCAGCCGCTTCCAAGCACCAGCGGCGATGTCATTAGGCGAGCCCGTCGGCTTGGGCATCGATCGCGGCAGTCGCTTGCATGTACTCGGCGGCGAGCCATGTGTTGGCCAGATGAAGGTAGATCCGGGTCGACTCGATCGAGCGGTGGCCGGCCTGCGCCTGGACCGCTTCGAGGGCCATCCCGGCTTCGCGCGGCCGGGTAAGGCAGGTGTGTCGAAGTTGATGACAGTCAATCGCTCGATCCCGGCGCGACGACGGGCACCATCGACGATCTCGTCGAGGCCGGCGGCAGACAGAGCATGGCCACGCCGGGGGCCCTTCAGGACCACGAACACCCGATTGGTCGTCGAGGTCCTCGGGCCTTCCTCCTCGGGGTAGTGGCCTACGCTCACGAAGAACCGAGACGACACCGGGACGACGCGCTGATGGCCGCCCTTGCCCTCAGCAATGAACACTCGGCGTTCGCCAATCTTGAGGTCTTCAAGGCGCAGTCCCAAGACCTCGCAACGCCGCAGACCACCAAGGACCATGGCCTCGACCATCGCCCGATCCCGCTGGGTTCGCAGTGCGGCGAGAAGCCCATCAACCTCCACTGGTGAACACACCCGCGGGAGGGTGCGAGGCGTCCTGATCAGCGGCACGCCCCGAGCGCCAGGGCGCCTTCCCGGACGACGCGCGGCAAGCCCTCGTGGAACGGGATTTACCGTCACTCCGGCATCGCCGCAGGCGATCAAGTAACCGAAGAGGCCGCTCACGCTGGATAGTCGTCATAGTGCGAGCCGACAACCCCCCCTCGCCCTCCTCCAGACGTACGACTTTCACCCCACGCCGCGGCGATCGTTGCTCCTTCAAGAACGTGAAGACATCAGCCGGCGTGACATCGACGGAGTCCTTGGCGATCACCGAGAAGAAAACCTTCAGATCGAAGGCGACCGCCAACCAGGTGTTGGGCCGTGCCCCGGCACCCACGAACGCGAGGTAATCATCCAGAAGTGGATGGCCAAGACTGATGCTCTCAACATCAGTCTCGATCCGCACGCGAACGAGGCTGGGCACGAAGGTCACGGGGTCTCCAA
>NZ_JBKJPP010000057.1:0-4938 GCF_046595215.1 Lapillicoccus sp.
GGTGTACGTCGCGCGAACCTCCCTCGACACCAGCAGCGCCGGTGGCCTCGCCGTGTTGACGACAGCAGGGGTGACGTCAGTCGGCTGGATGACCGTCGTCAACTTCATGATCCGCTCTGCCTTCAGGTGGGCGCTGTTCGCCCTCTCTGCGATGTGGGCCGTGGGACTGCTGGTGGGCGTTGCTGCTCGGTGATGAAGCAGCTGCGCCGGCAGCCGACGACCGGGTCAATCCGAGAAGGGGGGGCGAAGGTCCCTGTGAGCACGGTGCGACAGCGATGAGACTCGGTGAAGCGGCCCGACGAGGTGGGGGCGCGCTCGCAGGAGGAGATCTTTGTGTTGATGGGTAGCAGTGGCGTCCCGGTTGTCGACGTGACGGATCGTCAACATCATCCCGGTCAAACCTGCTGCGAGGGGGGTCGCTGGTGAGACCTTCCTGCAGTTCGTCACGCCGTGGCCCCAAAGAATTCTGCAGGATCCGACCTCTGCGAGATTTCGGTTCCTGGCGCAGCCGACACAGTGATGTGGAGTCAGAGTCCCAGCAGTGCAGGTAGCCGCGTGCTCGTCCGGTCGTCCTGGCACGCTCCGAACACCTATCCGAGAGGGCCCACATGTGTTTTTCAGCAGCCGCAAGCTTCACGGCCGGTGCCGCGCTCAGCGCTGTCGGTGTCCTCACGGTGCGACGGTCCCGGGGGGCGGCCGAACTTCCTG
The DNA here is from genome assembly GCF_046595215.1 of Lapillicoccus sp. Taxonomy (NCBI): domain Bacteria; kingdom Bacillati; phylum Actinomycetota; class Actinomycetes; order Micrococcales; family Intrasporangiaceae; genus Lapillicoccus; species Lapillicoccus sp. The sequence continues at coordinate 709 of NZ_JBKJPP010000057.1, forward strand.
TCGCTCTGGTCCCGCTGCTGTTCGGCATCCAGCAGATCACCGAGGGCGTGGTGTGGCTGGGTCTGGACAACGACCTGCCCCGCGTTACCTCGTGGGCGACCTACGTCTACTCGATGTTCTCCCACGTGCTTTGGCCCTTCTTCGTGCCGTTCGCGATCCTGTTGGTCGAAACCAGCCGACGGCGACGGAAAATTTTGAGCGGCTTCGTGCTCCTGGGGCTCGGCGTGGCTCTCTACCTGCTGTTCTTCATCGTCCGCTTCCCGGTCATCGCACGGGTCGCCGGCCGCAGCATCTTCTATGACTCACCGCACTTCTACATCGGCGCAGTCATCGTCATCTACCTGCTGGCCACGTGCGTCAGCGGCCTGTTCTCCAGCCACCGCTGCATCAGCATCTTCGGTGCGCTGGCGTTCATCCTGGCCATCGCGGCATACCAGGTCTCGGCCCAGACGTTCGTGTCGGTCTGGTGCTTCTTCGCGGCGATCTTGAGCCTGCTCATCCTCATCCACTTCAGCGGCCCCATGCAGTCCTGCCGCCCGGCACTGGCGCATCTCAGGGCTCGGGACGCATCGTGCCCATCGGGCGGCCCGTCCGGGCGAGCCCGAAGACCCACCGAGAGGGAAACACCATGACAACACCCACCACACATCCACACGCCTACCTCGTGGGCGCAGGTATTGCGACGCTGTCCGCCGCCGCATTCTTGATCAGGGACGCCGGCTTCGACGGCGCGGACATCACCATCCTGGAGGAAATGGGGTATGGAGGCGGTTCCCTGGACGGCTCCAGCCGCCGGCAGGACGCCTACGTGAGCCGCGGTGGCCGGATGCTCGAGGAGGAGGCATACGTCAGCCTGTGGAACCTGCTGGATTCCATACCGACACTGAGTGACCCGTCCGTCTCGGTGAAGGAGGAGATCTGGCAGTTCAACAAGGAGTGGCCACCCGAGGCCCACGCCCGATTGATCGACTCCACACCCGCGATCCTCGACGCGACGCAGCTCGGCTTCAACGTCGTCGACCGCAGCCAGATGGCGCGGTTGCTGGCCACGCCGGAGCACGTCATCGGGGCTCGCCGTATCGACGACTTCTTCTCCGAACATTTCTTTGCCACCAACTTCTGGGCCATGTGGCGCACCACCTTCGCCTTCCAGAACTGGCACAGCGCGATCGAGCTCAAGCGTTACCTCCTGCGCTTTGCGCAGGAGCTCCCACGGATTCACACGTTGGCCGGGGTACGACGCACCAGGCTCAACCAGTACGACTCCATCGTGGCCCCGATCCAGCGCTGGCTGGCCGAGCGTGGTGTCGTCATGGAGTACGGGACAAGGGTCACCGACGTGGACTTCTCCGGCGGTGGCGGCGGGCGGCGGGTGACGCGCATCTGCTACAAGCGCCACAGCGTGCCCGGCTCCTACGATTTGGGCCCGGACGACTACGCATTCATCACGCTCGGGTCGATGACTGCGGACTCCACCTATGGCGACGACGACCACGCGCCCGAACTCATCCGCGATCGACGTGACGGCGGTTTCGAGCTGTGGGAGACCATCGCCTCGAAGGCGCCGGACTTCGGCCGGCCGAACACCTTCGACGGCAATGTCGATGAGTCGAAGTGGGAGTCGTTCACCCTCACGATGCGAGACCCGCTCCTGCTTCGCCGCATCCAGGAGATGTCCGGGAACGTGCCCGGTACGGGAGGGCTGATGACCTTCACCGAGTCGAGTTGGCTGATGTCCGTCGTGGTGCCGCATGCGCCCCACTTCGACCAGCAACCTGAGGGGGTGTCCACGCTCTGGGGCTATGGGTTGTTCCTTGACGCGGTGGGTGACCACGTGCCCACGACGATGGCCAAGGCCACCGGCCAGGAGATTCTCACGGAGCTGGTCCATCACCTCGGTTTCACCGACGCCCTGGAGCAGATCCGGGCCACGACGACAGTGGTACCCGTCATGATGCCGTACATCACCAGCCAGTTCGCCCGCCGCAAGGTTGAAGACCGGCCCCTGGTCGTCCCGCACGGATCCGAGAACTTCGCCTTCCTCGGCCAGTACACCGAGATTCCCGAGGACGTCGTCTTCACTGTCGAGTACTCGGTGCGGGGGGCCATGCACGCCGTCTACGAGCTCTTGGGCGTCGACAAGCAGATCCCCGGCATCTACCACGCCTACGCCCACCCCAAGGTGGTCCTTGACATGGCCAGGAAAGCCTTCGCCTAGTCAAGGGGACGGCGAGGAAGTCACCCGCGCGGTAATCCAGAGCAATTGAGGAGTCGATGTGGACGTGTCCGAGGGTGTCGCCCGAGGCCCCGAGTCGGGGCCGCCGGTTCACTTCGGGTCGTCGGGCGCCGCGACTGGTGTCCTCTCGATCCTGCAGGCTGCGGTGGGGGGACCGTTGCCGATCCGGATCAGGTGTTGGGACGGGTCAGTGGCAGGCGACTCTGATGCGCCAGCCGCGCTGGTGTTCGTCCGCAGGCGGGGCCTGCGCCGGCTGCTGTGGGCTCCCAACGAACTCGGCCTGGTCCGCGCCTACGTCTCGGGGGACGTGCACTTCGAGGGCGACATCTTCGCCGTGCTCGATCTGCCGGATGTCATTCAACGGGTCGCGCGTCATCAGGCCATCGGCCTGAGTTCGCGCCAGCGCCTGGCAGCCGCGGTCTGCGCCGCTCGGATGGGTGCGATAGGACCGCCGCCGCGCCCGCCGGCGGAGGAGATGCGTCGACGCCGTGGCCGCCTCCACAGCAGCGCCCGGGATGCACAGTCGGTGTCGCACCATTACGACGTCGGCAATGAGTTCTACCGACTGATCCTGGGTCCGAGCATGGTCTACTCCTGCGCCTACTGGGTGCACGAGCCCGGTCCGGACCACCACCTCGATGAGGCCCAGCAGGACAAGTGCGAACTGGTATGCACCAAGCTGGGCCTGCGCCAAGGGATGCGGCTGCTGGACGTGGGCTGCGGCTGGGGCTCACTGGCCATTCACGCCGCAGCCCGGCACGGCGTGAGCGTCGTCGGGGTCACGGTGAGCCGGGAGCAGGCAATGCTGGCTCGCGAGCGAGTCGACGCGGCAGGCCTTGGCGACCTCGTGGAGATCCGGCTACAGGACTATCGCGACGTCGACGACGGACCGTACGACGCCATCTCGAGCGTGGGGATGTCCGAGCACGTGGGAAGCGCCCAACTTCGGGCATACAGCAAAATCCTGTTCGACCTGCTGCGACCCGGCGGACGGCTGCTCAACCACGCCATCGCCTCGGTCCGATCACTGTCCCCAGCCGTGAAAGCCCAGCCAGGCTTCATCGACAGCTACATCTTCCCCGACGGCGAAGTCGTCACGCTCAGCACCACGCTTGGCGCGCTCGAGCAGGTCGGTTTCGAGGTGCGTGACGTCGAGGCGCTGCGCGAGCACTACGGGCTGACGCTGCGCGCCTGGGTGAACAACCTACGCGAGTCATGGCAGGAGGCGCAGCGACTCGTGCCCCCATCACGAGCACGGACGTGGCTGCTCTACCTCGCCGCGTCCGCGCTCGCCTTCGAGCACGGAAACCTCACCATCCACCAAGTCGTCGCAGTCCGGCAAGGCGAACACGAAGCCAGCAGCCTTCCCCTCACCCGAGGCCAGTGGCTCAGCGCGGCGCCATAAGGGCTCGGCCAGGGCCAAGGAGACATCGAGAGCGTTCGTCATCTTGACGTGCGGACAGGCCTTCTCGCGGTAGGCCATACATGTTCGGGCCACAAGTGGGCGGCCGCCCTCGCGGGCGGGGGGGTGGCACGCGGCCCGGTCGAGCCAGCACCTTCATCAATCCTTCAGAGATTCGCGCCGTGTCCTTCACGTTGGGGTGCGAGGTTGGAGGTGCAACGAGGCAACAGGATCGGGGCACCGCCCCAGTCGCGAGGCCTCAGTATTCCAAGGAGCACACCATGACACGCTTCATCCAGGAGAACTGGATCGTGATCCTCTTCGTGGTGGCCATGTTGGCCATGCACCTGGGTCACCGCGGCGGGCATGGTGGTGGGCAGCATGGTGGTGCGGGCGGATGCGGCAGAGGTCACGCGGGGCACCAGGACACGTCCTCGGCGGGAGAGCCGCGGTCGCAGCCCGACAGCCGCACCGGCGGGAACCCGACACCCCAAGCGTCGACACCCCAGGACTCAACACCCCAGGCCTCGAGACCCCAGGACTCGGCCCCACCCCGCGAAGCAACAGCTGCACTCCCCTTGCCGGCGCACCA
>NZ_JBKJPP010000142.1:0-6773 GCF_046595215.1 Lapillicoccus sp.
GGGCTACGCAAGTCACGCCTTCGAAGGCGCTCCCCCGACGAGCAGGGCCCACGTCTGCGCGGCATACGTGTCCCAGGTCCGTTCCGGACGGGCAACAGCTTCGGCGCGCAGTCGTGCCACGAGTGCGTCGTCGCCGAGCAGGCGATCCATCGCCTCGGCGATCTCCGCGTCGGAACGGGGGTTGACGGTCACCGCCCCACCTCCGTCGGCGATTTCCTGCATGCTCCCGAAGTTTGAGGTGATGACCGGGGTGCCGCACGCGAGGGACTCCGCTGCGGGCAGGCCGAAACCCTCATTGAGGGACGGGAAGATGGTGAACCGCGCCAGACGGTATGCCGCGTAGAGCAGGGCGTCTCCGGAGCCGGTCACGACGTCGACCGGGCGCCCCGCGGCCTGGAGCTCTCGCACCCTGCTGCCGAACGCGTCGGCGCCCCACGCGCGGCCACCGACGAAGGTGAGGCTGAACATGGTGCCGCGACGCCACAGCAGCTCCGCGGCGTGCAGGATCGCCAGGTGGTTCTTGCGTGGTTCGGCGCTGCCAACCACGAGCACCAGGGGCAGGTCGGCGACGACGAAGCGTTCCCGTGCAGCGGCCAACGACTGCTCGTCGGACGGACCGATCTCCACGGGGAGCAGGACGGCGTCGATCGCCGGGCCGGCGCGGCCGATGGACCCGAGCGCTCGCCGCCAGCCGCGGAACTCGGTCGCGGCAGCTTCGGAGATCGCGGCCACCTGGTCGAAGTAACGCAACGCGGCCAGGTGCCAGGAGAAGGTGTCCCCGCCCCAGTCGACGAGGGTCTCCGACGAGGTGAGCGGCACGCAGTCGTAGGTGATGGCGCCGGTGCGACAGCGCGCATACTGGGCCAGGCTGCGGACCTGGCTGCTGCGGGCGCGTTCGGCCAGCACCTCTGGTGTGATGTAGGTGCACCGCCACGGGACGAGGACGGTGCGGGGCACTGACGCCGTCGTCTCCCCCGGTCCGGCAGCCCGCCGGCTGACGACCTGGGCGGTCTCGGCGCCGGTGAGGTCTCGCAGCGCGGTGTAGCCGACTGTCCAGGCGACGGGTCGGGCGCCGTAGCGCTCCATCCACCGGGAAACCGTCTCCCGGATGACGCGTTGGATGCCGGTCGTGAAAGTGAGGGGTAAGGTCGCCGAGAGGTCGACGAGGACGTCGGCCCGGTCGGCGACACGCACCTCCCACCGAGCGCTCTCGGCGCTCGTCCCGTCGACGATGGCGGCCACGAGGGCCTCCCCGTTGTCGAACTCCGACTCCCGGGCCACCTCCTCGACGAGGACATCGGCCGGGAGCACGCCGGTCATGACGGCGAGCGTCAGCCAGACCTGCTCCCGGTGGGAGGCCTCGACGATCGAGCCCAGGACAGGTCCGAGGGTGGCCGGGCCGAGCCGGCCGGGAAGGGTCGGGCGGGGCGAGACCTCGAGGGTCGCCGCGAGCAGCCGGGCCCGGCTGGCCCAGGCCGCCTGCACCTGTGGGCTCTGCGCGGGTGCGGGGGTCGGCGCGCGACGGCTTTCCAGCAGCCGGGCCGCGACGGCCCTGGGGGCAGGCCTAACGAACCGCATGGCCGGCCTTCGAACCCTCCACCAGGAAGTTCCAGAGGTCCGCCGCGTAGTTTCCCCACGTGCGGTGCGGGCGGTGGAGGATCTCGCCACGCAACTCGGCGAGCCGACCCGGGTCGGTGATCAGGGTGCGCATGGCGCCGGTGAGTTCCTCGTCGTTACGGGGATCGACCAGGAGGCACCCGCCCTTGGCCGCCACCTCGCGTTGGCTGCCGTAGTTGCTCGTGACGACCGGGGTGCCGCAGGCCAGGGCCTCGGAGATCGGCAACCCGTAACCCTCGTGCAGCGAGGCAAACACGACGAAGCTGGCGTCCCGGATCCGACCCCACATCTCGGCGTCGCTCACCCAGCCGAGGGTGGTCAGCGGTCGACCCTCGGCCTGGAGGCGCTCGACCGTGGTCGTGAGCTCTTCCTCGTCCCAGCCACGGCCACCGAGCATGACGACCTCGAAGTCGAGCCCCTCGGCCCACAGACGTTGGGCGGCGTGGACCGAGGCCCGGAGGTTCTTGTGCGGCTCGCGGCGCCCGGTGAGCAGCACGACGGGACGGGTGGAGGCGTAGAGACCCAAAGCCTCTGCCGTGTGCTCGCCGACGTCCTCGGCGAGCTCGACCTCTGTCACGTCCGGGCCGGGCAGCCCCTGCGCCGCGAGCATCTCGGCAAAGCCGCGGAACTCCGTCGTGGCCGAGTTGCTGATCCCGGCAACCCGGTGGGCGTGCTTGACCGCACTGAGGAACCTCGCGAAGATGCCCGCCTCGCCGAAGGGACGAAGCTCGGTCGACAGGATCGGGATCATGTCGTAGGCGATCAGCCCGATCGTGTTGCCCGAGTACTGCGCCAGGCACGCGATCCGCAGGCAGGCGTTCGGGTCGATGACCTCCGGCCAGATCACGGTGGTCTGCCAGGGCACCACGAGCACGGGCGCGTAGGCGGCCTCCGCGGCCGGGTCGATGGCGACGTCCTTCCCGAACGCGAAGACCCTGGCCAGCTCCCGGGGGCTGAGACTGCGGTATGCCGTGCGCTGATCGAGGTTGGTGACGGCCACGATGTGGTGGTCGCGGTTCCAGCGGGGGAGGGTCTCGCGGACGACACGCTGGATGCCGGTGTTGGTGTCGAACCGGGCGCAGTAGTCGACATCCACGACCACGCTGTCGGTCACCACCTGCATCGGCAGGTCCAGGCGTCCGAGTCCGGGGTCGGCCAGCACCCGGGACAACAGCTGCTCAACGACGCTCTCGACGCCGTCGAGGACAAGGGCGCGGGCCAGTCCCTCGACGTCGGAGGCCAGGGGGAAAGCTCCGGCCAGCGCAGTGAGGACGAGCCAGTGGGCCGGGCCGGGCTCCTCCCCGCAGGCCTGCATGAGCTGCGGGAGGAGCTCGGCCGCCGGCCACCCGACGGGGATGTCCCCACGAGCAGCGACGGCGGCGGCCACGTCGGGAACGAGGCACTGCGTGGCCGCCAGGAGTCGCTGGTCCAGAGCCTCAAGGAGGACGACGTCGGTGTCCGCCCGGGTGTGCAGGGCAATGGTCACCGACGACCTCCCGTGCGGGTCCGCACGGCGCGCAGCGGGGTGGTGACCCGCCACGAGAGCGTGCGGCGGAGCGCCGCCGCGTCCTTGCGGGCCTCTTCGAGCTGCGTGCGGACCTGACTCATCTCGTGCGCCGAGTGGCTCACGCCCAGGCTCTCCCCGGCTCGACTTGCCCAGGCACCGAGGGCCGCGCGACGCCATCGGAGCGTCTCGGCCACCATGAGGTTTCGGGTCTCGACCAGGGCAGCGTCGAGACCTGAGACCTGGTCACGGAGGACCCGCTCCGTTTCGCGCAGGGCTGCGCCTTGTTGGCGCAAGTGATCTGCTTCATCGCGGACCACGGCGGTCCCGTGGTCCACGAAGGAGTCATGGGCGCACGCCGGGTAGGACAGGCCGGCGGCCAGCTCCTCAGCGCGCTCGTGCGCGACGTAGAAACGGGAGACCCCGTCGAACAGGCAGGCGTCGTAGCCGGCTGCGAGCACTGCGGGCTCCCACATCTCGTGAGTACTCCGCGTCGACAACGGCGCGGTCGACTCGATCACGAGCACCCACGGCCGCCAGATGGTGAGGTCGATCGTGGACAGGACGTCGGCCTCGGCGCCCTCGACGTCGACGATGAGGAAGTGCACGTCGCCCTCGTCGTACCCATGCTCGGTGACGATGTCGCTCAGCCGTGTGCCACGCACCTGGATCTCGCGTCGTTCCCAGCCGTCGGCGACGTGCTGGTCGCTCACCTGGTCGTCCAGCGTGGAAAGGCCCGTGCCAGGGAAGACGTGGAACGCGACCTCGCCTTCTTGAGGAGTGACGGCAGCGTTGACGACGTGGTCGCGTGGCCGCGCGGCTCGCAGCTTCTCGACGAACTCGGGATCCGGCTCCACCGAGATGCCGTTCCAGCCGCGGTCGTAGAAGGCCTTGGTGATCGAGAGCGACACGGGGTCGTTGGCGCCGACCTCGACATACCGACCGTGCGGTATCGAACCCAGGGCACGCCACAGGACGACGTCCTCGCGGTTCTGGCCGTAGGAGATGAAGGGGGAGTCTGACACGTGGGGATGCTATCGGACGGGTGTGCTGAGTCGGGTTCGACGATCGCGACGACGCGCTGGATATACTCGCGATTTCGCTCCCCCCACCACCTTCGAGGACTCATGCCACGCGCACTCATCACCGGGATCACCGGCCAGGACGGCCTCTACCTGTCGGAGCTTCTCCTCGCCAAGGGGTATGAGGTCTTTGGCCTCATCCGGGGGCAGAACAACCCGAAGCGGGAGCTCGTGCAGGAGACGGTGCCGGGGGTCACCCTGCTCACCGGGGACCTGACCGACCTGTCCTCGCTGATGCGGGCCATGGAGTCGTCCGAGCCTGACGAGGTCTACAACCTCGGCGCGATCTCGTTCGTCGCCTACTCGTGGGAGAACGCCATGCTCACCACGGACGTCACGGGCAAGGGAGTGCTCAACATGCTCGAGGCGGTGCGCCTCTACAGCCATGACGACCCGGCCAAGGTGCGGTTCTACCAGGCGTCGAGCTCGGAGATGTTCGGCAAGGTCCAGGACGTGCCGCAACGCGAGAACACCCTCCTCTGGCCACGCTCGCCCTATGGCGTTGCCAAGGTCTTCGGTCACTACATGACCATCAACTACCGCGAGTCCTACGGGATGCACGCCTCGTCAGGGATCCTCTTCAACCACGAGTCTCCTCGCCGCGGACCGGAGTTCGTCACGCGCAAGATCTCGATCGCTGTCGCCAGGATCGCACTCGGGCTGCAGGACAGCCTGTCCCTGGGCAACCTCGACGCCCGACGGGACTGGGGATTTGCGGGGGACTACGTGGACGCGATGTGGCGAATGATGCAACAGCCAGAGGGCGATGACTATGTCGTGGCGACGGGGCAGACGCACTCCATCCGGGAGTTCCTCGACCTCTCCTTCGCCCACGTGAACATCGACGACTGGGAGAAGCACGTCACCCAGGACCCCAGGTTCTTCCGGCCAGCGGAGGTGGACCTGCTCATCGGCGACCCCACCAAGGCGAAGGAGCAGCTCGGCTGGACGCCGACGGTCGACTTCCCCGGCCTGGTGACGATGATGATGGAGAACGACCTGCGCATCCAGGAGCGACCGCAGGTGGCCCGGTCTTGACCAGAGTCCTCGTCACCGGAATCACGGGGCAGGACGGGACCCTGCTGTCCCGACGGCTGCTGGCCGAGGGCCACGAGGTGCACGGTCTGGCACTGTCGGGCGACCGGCTGGCGGAGTGGGCGGTCGACGGGCTCGAGGCCGCCATCGTGCACGTGGGCGATCTTGCCGACGCGGCGCGCATCGACGAGGTCGTCACGGATGTGGGGCCCACCGAGATCTACAACCTCGGGGGCCAGTCATCCGTTGCCGCCTCGTGGGATGACCCGGTCGGCACGGTGCGCGCGACCGGCTTGGGAGCTGCGGCCGTCTTCGAGGCGGCATACCGGCTCCAGGAGGGCTCGGGCACGCCCGTGCGGGTGGTCCAGGCGTCCAGCGCGGAGATCTTCGGGAAGGCCGAGCAGGCCCCTCAGGTCGAGTCCACCCCGATCCGTCCCGTGTCGCCCTATGGCGCCGCGAAGGCGCTGGGCCACCACCTGGCCGGGGTCTATCGCGACCGCGGGCTGTTCGTCGCCGCGTGCATCCTCTACAACCACGAGTCGACGCTGCGCCCCACGACGTTCGTGACCCGCAAGATCACCGCGGGCGCGGCGGCGATCGCGGCGGGGCATCAGGAAAAGCTGACCCTGGGCAACCTCGACGCGGCCCGCGACTGGGGTTGGGCGCTGGACTACGTCGACGCGATGCTGCGAGCCTGCCGCCATGACGTGGCTGACGACTTCGTCATCGCGACGGGCCGCACGCACTCCGTCGGCGACTTCGCCCGGACGGCGCTCGAGCACGCGGGGGTCGAGGACTGGCGCGGTCATGTCGAGGTGGACCCACGTTTCGTGCGCCCGACCGAGGCCGGCGTCCAGGTTGGTGACGCGAGCAAGGCGGCCGCGCTGCTCGGCTGGCGGCCGACGGTGGGCTTCGAGGAGCTCGTGGGCCGCATGGTGGACCACGACGTCTCGCTGCTGCGCAAGTAGGGGCTCCCCACCTGCTGCACGCCCTCACCGCATCAGGCGCTCGAGTGCTTCCTGGTATTGGTCGATGACGGTCTCTGCGCCGTAGAGCCGGCGGGCGTCCGCCGCTCCGCGCCGGCGGTCGAGGTCGGCGTTCGGGAGGTCCTGGAGCGACGCGGTGATGGCCCCGGGGTCCCGCGGGGGCACGATGGCCCCGAAGCCGGTGGCCTGCACGAGGGTTCGGACACCGGGCCGGTCGCTGGCGATGACGGGGACTCCCGCCATCATCGCCTCCGCCTGGACGATGCCGAAGGCCTCCAATGAGTTGACGGACGGCAGGACGAACACATCGAGCGAGGCGAAGAAGTCCGCGAGCGCAGTGTCGGGGAGAAAGCCGAGGAGGTCGATCCGAGGGTCCTCGCCGATGTGCCGGCGGACCGATTCGATCACGCTGCCGCCGGCCACCTTGTCGAACTCCCCACCGATGATGAGACGGGCGCCCGGGTCCGGCAGGGCCCGGAAGCCGTCGATAAGATATTGCAGGCCCTTCTCCTCGACGATGCGTCCGAGGAAGCCGACGTGCAGGCCCGG
>NZ_JBKJPP010000161.1:0-3038 GCF_046595215.1 Lapillicoccus sp.
CATGACCCGACGCTCCTACGGCTTCCACAGCCCCGAAGCCGCCCTCGCCCTGATCATGCTCGCCTGCGGACCCATCAACCTGCAACTGCCATACCAGACCTGAGCCCACCCACATTCGTGTCAGGAGAGCCAAATATCGCTACCTAGACTTGTGACAGAAATGCAGCGCCGGGGCGGGCCAAGCGCCTCAACGACGGGTGGAGCGACCGGTGCTGACCATTTGGACAAGTGGGTTATCCATTTCACTGCCACCTGCCGCATCGCTCATTCGAGGCTCTGTGCCGCGCGCCATGGCCGATCTTCAGGTGGCTGGGCGAGGCTTCGGGGTCGTGAACGCGGGCCTTTCACGCCCGGCGGTTTGATCGCCTTGGGCTGCGGATTGGCCACCAGTTGCCGGTAGGTCAGCGGCGACGCTCCGGCGGCATACTGCAGCAGGCGGAAGAACAGCAGCCCCCGGGCGCGGGAGTGGCGCCGGTTGAAGCGGAAGCAAAACTCTTCCAGATACGACTGCATGTGCTTGGCGTCCACCCGGCCCTGGTGAGTGCCAAGCAGCCACCGCTTGCACAACGCGGCGACACGGTGCACCGCGGGCAGCAACTCGTTGGCCTGCCTTCCGGAGCCGGCGACCGGGCGCGACTCGTGGACGAACCAGTCCCGGCACGCCGCGGGGTAGGCCGACCAGCCGTCGGTGACCACGGTGGAGCCGGGTTCGACGGTCCCGATGAGGAACTCGCGCAGCGTCTTCACGCTGGCGTCGGCGATGGTGCTCATCCTGGCCCGCCCGTAGCCGCGTGGTTCCCGCAACTCCACCGCGATCACGACCAGTGGTTGTGCCAGTCTGAAGTGGCCCCGTTTGGGGCCGTAGTGATGGCTTGATTTGGCCCCACCCTCGACCTTCCATCCTCTACGTTCCGTCTCGTCTGCTAGGGCGATTACGGAAGGTGTGGAGGGTGAAGGAGAGAACGAGGGTGGAGCAGTTCGAACGTATCCGACGTGAGCGCCGGGATGAGGGTCGCTCGATCCGGGAGTTGGCGAAGCGGCACCAGGTGCATCGGCGCACGGTGCGTGCGGCGTTGGCTGATGCGGTCCCGCCGGTACGGAAGGTCCCTGAGCGCGCCGCTCCGGTGCTCGGGGTGTACGAGGGCACGGTGCGCCAGTGGTTGACCGAGGATCTGAAGGCGCCGCGTAAGCAGCGGCACACCGCTCGCCGGGTCTGGCAGCGGCTGATCGAGGAGGAGGGCGCGGTGGTGGCCGAGTCGAGTGTGCGGGCCCTGGTGGCGCAGTTGAAGGTCGAGGTGGGTCTGGCCCGGCGGCAGGTGAGCGTGCCTCAGACCCACGCCCCGGCGCGGGAGGCCGAGGTCGACTTCGGCGAGTTCACCGCGGTGATCGCCGGGACGATGATGAAGGTGTGGATGTTCGTGCTGCGGCTGTCGCACTCGGGCAAGGCGGTCCACATCGCGTACGCGAACCAGGCGCAGGAGTCTTTCCTGGATGGGCACGTGCAGGCCTTCGACCGCTTGGGCGGGGTCCCGACCGGGATGATCCGCTACGACAACCTCAAACCCGCGGTGATCCGGTGCGCGTTGGGCCGGGAGCGGTTCGAGCATCCACGGTTCATCGCCTTGAGGTCGCACTACGGGTTCGACTCGTTCTACTGCATGCCCGGGATCGAGGGCGCCCACGAGAAGGGCGGCGTCGAGGGCGAGATCGGGCGGTTCCGGCGCCGGCACCTGACCCCGGTCCCGCACGTGGGCTCGCTCGCGGCGTTGAATGCGGCGTTGGCCGCGGCTGATGCCCGTGACGACGCCCGCCGGATCGGGGCCCGGGCCGAGACCGTCGGCGCCGCCGCGGCGAGGGAGGCGCCGTTGCTGAACCCGTTGCCCGGCAACGATTTCGATGTCGCACTGTCGCTGTCGTGCCGGGTTGATGCGAAGGCCAGGGTCTGTGTCCGCCAGTCCTACTACTCGGTCCCGGCCCGGTACGCCGGGCGGCGGCTGAGCGTCCGGCTCGGCGCGGAGCTCGTGCTCGTGCTCGACGCCGGCGCGGTGGTGGCCGAGCATGTCCGTTCGCTGCACAAGGGCAGCGAGGACCTGGTCCTGGACCACTACCTCGAGGTGTTGACCCGTAAGCCGGGCGCGTTGTCAGGGGCCACCGCCTTGGTCGCGGCCCGCCGCTGCGGAGGTTTCACCCCCGAGCATCAACGGTTTTGGGACGCCGCCCGCAAGGCCCTCGGCGACAGTGGCGGCACCCGGGCCCTGGTCGGGGTGCTGCTGCTGCACCGGAGCCTGCCGGTCGCGGCGGTGACCGCGGGGATGGCCGCCTCGAGGGCGATGGGCCGGTTCGAGGCCGACATTGTCGCCGTCGCGGCCCGCACCGCGATCAGCGCCTCGACCGCGCCCCCGTCACCGGTTCCGTTACCCCCCAACGCATTCGGACCGGAAACAGCCCGCCGCCCCAGCCCGAGCCTGGCCGAGTACGACCAGCTGCTGGGCGAGGTGTCGGCATGACAGCGCCGAGCGTGCCGCTCCCGACCCGGGCGGTGACCGCGTTATCGGAACCCGCCGCCGAGGCGGCGATCCAGGCCGCCTGCCGGATCCTGTCGCTGCCCACCGTGCGGGAGGAGACCGCCTCGATCGCCGAAGCCGCCGCCCGAGAACGTCTGACCCACAGGGCCTTCCTCGCTGAGGTCCTCACCGCCGAGTGCGACGACCGCGACGCCCGCCGCCGGATCCGGCGGGTCAACGAGGCCAAGTTCCCTCGCACCAAACGCCTCGAAACCTTCGACACCACCGCGCTGCCCGACCTGCCCCCAGCAACCCTGGCCCACCTCGCCAGCGGGACGTGGATCGACAAAGGACAGCCACTGGTCCTGCTCGGCGACTCCGGCACCGGAAAAACCCACCTCCTCATCGCCTTGGGCACCGCCGCCGCCGAACAAGGACGACGAGTGCGGTACGTCACCACCGCCGCCCTGGTCAACGAGCTCGTCGAGGCCGCCGACGACAAACACCTCTCCCGCGTCATCGGACGCTACGCCC
>NZ_JBKJPP010000001.1:0-5988 GCF_046595215.1 Lapillicoccus sp.
CGAGCGTCCTGCTGACGGTGGCCCTGCCGCCCGAGGACGCCACCCGGCTCGTCCACGGCATCCAGACCGGTCGCCTCTATGCGGGTCTTCGGGGCACCGACGTCAAGGTCGACCTGGCCGGATCCGTTTCCGACGCATCGCTCTTCGCAAAGTAAAGGCACCCATCATGACGATCCTCTGGGACAACGAGATCGGCGCAGCCGAGCGATACGCCTTCGCCATCGGCGTGGGCGTGACCACCGTGGAGAACGCCTCGTCAGCGGCTCGCACGCTCGCCGCGGACCCCGACGAGCAGCTCATCGTCATCGGTCCCGACGTCGAGCTGGACGGTGCCTGTGCCCTCATCGAGACCTCCCGCGTCGAGCGCCCCGAGGCGGGGGTCATCCTGCTGCGGCGTCGGCTCGACGTCAGTGTGCTGGGCCAGGCCCTGCGCGCCGGGGCACGGGAGGTCGTCGCCTCGGACGAGCTGGCCAACCTCGCCGATGCCTGCCGACGCAGCCTGGAGCTGACCGACCGGCTGCGCGGCCACGCCGGCTCCGCCGGCGAGACGAGCGGCCGCATCGTCACGGTCTTCTCGGCCAAGGGCGGGGTCGGCAAGACGACGTTCTCGACCAACCTCGGGGCCTACCTCGCGGCGAGCGGTCACCGCACCCTGGTGATCGACCTCGACCTGGCCTTCGGTGACGTCGGCATCAGCCTCCAGCTGCTGCCGACCCAGACCATGGAGGAGGTGGTCGCCATGACCGGGCACCTCGACGAGCAGGGGCTCCGTTCCGTGGTCACCTCACACCCCAGCGGGCTCGATGTGCTCTGCGCCCCGTCCGGACCGGGCGGCGCGGACCGGATCCCGGGTGCCACCGTCTCGGAGGTGCTGCGCGTCGCCCGTCGGCACTACGAGTTCGTCATCATCGACACGCCGCCGGCGTTCACCGACCACGTCCTGGCGGCCTTCGACCTCAGCGACATCCTCGTCCTCATTGCGACCCTCGACATCCCGGCGCTGAAGAACCTCCGTCTCACCCTCGACACCCTCGACCTGCTCGGCAACCCCCGTGAGTCGCGCGTCGTCGTCCTGAACCGGTCCGACGCCAAGGTGGGCCTGCGGTCCGAGGACGTCGTGACGTCGATCAAGCAGGACATCGCCATCATGGTGCCCGGCAGCGTCGACGTGCCCGCTTCGGTCAACCGCGGCGTCGTCATCGTGCTCGACGACCCCCGCCATCCCGTCAGCGTCGCCATCAAGGAGCTGGCTGACCGCCACATCAGGCAGCTGCCGGACTCCGTCGGCCGTCGCGGGCACAGGACCACCAAGCGGCTGATGTCCTGGGGAGGGAAGAAGTGAGCCTTGCCGACCGGCTCGACAGTGCCCGTCGGGCTCAGCAGCCGGTGAACTCGACGGAGGCGTCATCGGCGGCCGTGCCGCGCCCGGTCGCCTCGGTGAGCCGGGTTGCCGATCCCTTCTCCTCCGTCAAGGGCAGCGTTCATCGTGCCCTCCTGGAGTCCCTGGGCCCCCAGCTCTACGACCCCCGCCTTGAGCAGAGCGAGCTCGAGGCCCGCGTCCGTCAGACCCTGCAGACAGTGATCGACCTCGAGCAGACCCCGCTCTCGGCCAGCGATCGGGCCCGGATCGCCCAGGAGGTCTCGGACGAGATCCTCGGCCACGGCCCGATCGAGTCCCTGCTGCGGGACCCGGAGGTCACCGAGATCATGGTCAACGGCGCGGACCGGATCTACGTCGAGCGAGCGGGCCGTCTCCACCCGGTCGACGTACGCTTCACGGACGAGGCGCACCTGCGTCGGACGATCGACAAGATCGTCGGCCGGGTCGGTCGTCGGGTCGACGAGGCGAGCCCGCTCGTCGACGCCCGCCTGCCTGATGGCTCGCGCGTCAACGCGGTCATCCCCCCCGTCGCCCTCGACGGGGCGATGCTGACCATCCGCAAGTTCTCGCCGGACCCGTTCACCGACCGCGACCTCATTGCCTTCGGCACCTTCAGCGCCCAGGTCCGCGACTTCCTTGCGGCCTGCGTCATCGGCCGACGCAACATCCTCATCTCTGGCGGCACCGGCTCGGGTAAGACGACGTTGCTCAACGTGCTGTCGGGCTTCATCCCGGACGACCAGCGCATCGTCACCATCGAGGACGCGGCAGAGCTCCAGCTGCGCCAACACCATGTCCTGCGGCTCGAGTCGCGCCCCTCCAACACCGAGGGGCGTGGCGAGATCTCGATCCGCGATCTGGTCAAGAACTCCCTCCGCATGCGACCCGACCGGATCGTCGTCGGCGAGGTCCGTGACGGAGCCGCACTCGACATGCTCCAGGCGATGAACACCGGACACGACGGCTCGATCACCACAGTCCACGCCAACACGCCCCGCGACAGCCTCTCGCGCCTCGAGACGATGGTCCTCATGGCCGGCATAGACCTGCCCGTCCGCGCCATCCGCGATCAGGTCTCGAGTGGTCTGGACCTCGTCGTCCAGCAGACGCGCCTCAAGGACGGCACCCGTCGGGTCACCGCGATCACCGAGGTCGAGGGCATGGAGACGGACGTCATCACCATGCAGGACATCTTCACCTTCGACTACGGTGCCGGCCGCGACGAGAACGGACGTTTCCGCGGGTCGCTCGTTGCCACCGGACTGCGCCCCAAGTTCGCCAGCGAGCTCGCCGACCAGGGCGTCGACCTCCCGCCTGACCTCTTCGTCCGGGGACGGGCGCTGTGAGCCAGCCACGCCGTCTCACGCTCTGCCTGCTCGCGGCGGTCGCCGTCGCCCTGCTCGGTGTGCCCCGGGCCGCTGCTGCGCCCGAACCCACCCCGGCGCAGCTGACGGGGGTCACCATCGGTGCCGATCGCAGCGTCAGCGGGGTGCTCACCGTCCGTGCCGGTGCCACCTCAGGGGGGGTCGACCCCCGCACCCTCAGCGTCAGCGTCGGGGGGAGCAAGTTCCCGGTCCGCACCGTCCCCATCGCCCAGGCCCGGCGTGCGACGATGATCGTCGTCGACACCAGCGGGTCCATGGGCGCCGCCGGCATGGCGACCGTGCGCGATGCCGTGAACGCCTTCCTCGCCGCCGTCCCGGCGGACGTCGAGGTCGGCCTCATCGCCTTCTCCAGCCAGCCGTCGGTCGTCGCACCGCTCTCCCGCGACCGTGGTCTGGTGGCCCGTGGCGTCGCTGGACTGACGTCGAACGGCGAGACGTCGATCTTCGACGCCGTCAACCTCGGGGTCCAGCAGCTCGGCGCAGACGGCGACCGGAGCATCTTGCTCCTCAGCGACGGCACCGACAACCGCAGTGTCGCCACGAAGCCCCAGGCGATCCAGGCCCTGGCCGGCTCCGGGGTGCGGGCCCACGTCATCGCCTTCAAGACCGGCAGCAGCGACACGGCCGTCCTCGGGGAGCTCGCCGCAGCCGGTCAGGGGCCCGTCACGGCGGCCGAGGACACTGCCGCCGTGTCGACCGCCTTCCAGTCCGCGGCCAAGGCTCTCGAGTCGCAGGTGCGCTGGGTCGTCCAACCGTCCGAGTCGGTCTTCGGTGCCCAGGACGTCGTCCTCTCCGGGACCGCGGGAGGACAGGCCTTCTCGGCCGGGGTCAAGGTCGATCTCGGGGCGGCACCCCGGCGCCTCGGCGTCGCTGAGACCACCGCCCCCCGGGCTGTCCCGGTCGCGCCGCCTGTCCCTGTCGTCGCGCCGGCTGCCGTCGCCCTCGGCCTGCCGCTCCCCCTGCTGGTCGGCGTCCTCGCCGTGTTCATCGGTCTCGTGGGCGGCGCCGCCGTGCTCACGGCACCTCTCTTCCGATCCAAGCGCTCGGTGCGGGTCGCCGCGATCGAGCGTTACCTCAGTCCCACCGCGGCGCCGGTGAGCCGCACCGTGACGCCGAGTGCACTCAGCCAGGGGATCGTGTCCTTTGGCGAGAAGGTCATGCAGGGTCGTGACTCCACGTCCAAGACCATGGCGCTGCTCCAGCGCGCCGACCTGCCGTGGCGGGCGGGTGAGTGGTGGGTGCTGCGGATCATCTCCCTGATCGTGGCTGTCGCCGGCGGGCTGGTGGCGTTCAGCGGCAGCGGCATGGGCACGTTCGGCGTCGTGCTCGGCCTGATCCTGGGCCTCTTCGGGCCCCCCTTCGTCCTGAAGTTCCTGGCCAAACGCCGTTCGACGAAGTTCGAGAACCAGCTGCCCGACGTGCTCATGCTGCTCTCGAGCAGCCTGTCCACCGGCTTCTCACTGCTGCAGGCCCTCGACGCCGTGGCCCGCGACTCGGCCGAGCCGGCCGCCAAGGAGTTCGGGCGCGCCATGGCCGAGTCCCGGATCGGGTCGGACGTCGAGGATGCCCTGGAGCGAATGGCCCTGCGGATGGACAGCGGCAGCATGAAGTGGACGGCAATGGCCATCGGCATCCAGCGGCAGGTCGGTGGAAACCTGGCGGAGACACTGCGCACGACTGTCGGGACCCTGCGCGACCGCCAGTCGATCCAGCGCCAGGTCCGTGCGCTCTCGGCCGAGGGCAAGCTCTCGGCATACATCCTCGTCGCCCTACCGATCGGCATCTTCATGTTCAGTCTGACGACAAACCACGACTACATCGCCCTGTTGTGGAGCAATCTGCTGGGCTGGTCCATGATCGTCTCGGGCCTCGTATCGCTGGTCATCGGCATCTTCTGGATGCGCAAGGTCGTCGAGGTGAAGGTCTGATGCCCCCCGAGCTCCTGCTCCTTAGCGGCATCGTGCTCCTCGCGGTCGCCATCGCGGTTGTGGCATATGCCTTCGGCGGCGGTGCAACCGGCGTCGCCGCGAGCCTCTCCCTCATCGAGCAGCAGGTCAGCACCCGCGAGGTTGGCCGCAACGAGCTCGCGGCCCGCGACCGGCTCCTGATCCCCGTCCTGCGGGCCACCAGGTCACTCGGCGTCAGGCTCTCGCCCGCAGGCGCAGCGGGACGGCTCGGTCACCTGCTCGACCTCGCAGGCAACCCCGCAGGGTGGACCACGGACCGCGTCCTCGGCGCCAAGGGTGCCGCCCTGGTCTCCGGGGCGGTCCTGGGGCTGGTCTTCGGAGGGCTGTCCTTCAAGGGGGTGCTCTTCGCCGTCGCCGGCGCCGCGGCAGGATTCTTCCTCCCGGACCTGCTCGTCTACAACCTCGGCATCAAGCGTCAGGACGACCTGCAGCGGAGCCTCGCCGACGCGCTCGACATGCTGACCGTCTGCGTCGAGGCCGGGCAGGGCTTCGACGCCGCCCTCATGCAGGTGGCCCGCTCGGTCGAGGGCCCCGTGGCCGGGGAGTTCGCCCGCGTCATCTCGGAGATCCAGATCGGCAAGTCCCGAGCGGCAGCCTTCGGATCCCTGGGGGAGCGGACCAAGGTCCCCGCGATCAAGACCTTCGTGAGCGCCCTGGTCCAGGCCGACCGCCTCGGCCTTCCGGTGGCCAGCGTCCTGCGGGAACAGTCGAAGGAGATGCGCTCGGCGCGCCGCCAGCTGGCGGAGGAGAAGGCGCAGAAGGTCCCGGTCAAGATCCTCTTTCCCATGCTGCTGTGCATCTTCCCGGCGCTCTTCATCGTCATCATCGGTCCGGGCGCCATCAGCATCGTCAACGCGTTCAGCGCACTCGGGTGACCAGGATCTGGAGTCGGTCGATCACGAGGAGGGGGGCGGCTGGCCGGACCTCGACGCCCGAGATGCCCGCACGACGGCGCAGGGACAAGCAGCAGCTGGACCTCAGCGTCCTGTGCTTCTCGCTGATCCTCCTCGGAGCCTTCGTGGACTGGCTCCGCCTCATCCTCTGATCGGACGTCCGCAGGGGGGGTCCCCGATCAGCGGGTGGGAACGCTCCACCGGGCGTCGGTCAGGACTTGATGAAGCCCAACCGGATGGCGGCCACGACGGCGCTCGCCCGGTTGTTGGCCTTGAGCTTGTCGTAGAGCTTCGAGATGTGGGTCTTGACCGTCGACTCGCTCATGTAGAGCTGCTTGGCCACGGAGGCGACCGAGTCCCCG